>JAHFFN010000017.1 GCA_023247915.1 Candidatus Omnitrophota bacterium | reverse complement strand
AAATTCGCTGGAAGTGATTGTTTTTATTAAAGATACGGATGAATCAACGGTGGAGGAGTTTTTCCGTAGTCAGGGTAGCAAGTTGGTAGCGAGGGTGCGCGAGGGCGCCGTGAACTCCGACGCCCCCGCTTGTAGCACTCGGTTCGGTACTACAATACAACGACCCCAGCGGGATTCGAACCCGCGTCATCACCGTGAAAGGGTGATGTCCTAGGCCAGGCTAGACGATGGGGTCAAAAATTTGGCTTACTTCTTTTCGGGTTTTTCAGGGCTCTCGGCGGACTCGACTTCGTCTTCCGGCTCGACTTTGGCGATGGTGACGACTTTGTCGTTGTCTTTTTTGAGGTTGATGAGACGCACCCCTTGAGCGACACGGCCGGTTTCGCGGATATCCTTCACCGAACAGCGCACCACCATACCAGCTTGAGTCATAATCATCAAGTCATCTTTGTCGGTGACGCAGCGGAGTCCAACGACTTCGCCGTTTTTGTCGGTGACCTTAATATTGGTAACCCCTTTACCGCCGCGCGAGGTGACGCGATATTCTTCGATCTCGGAACGCTTGCCAAAACCTTTTTCGGTGACGGAGAGAAGTGTCGCTTTTTTGTTTACGACTTCCATACCGATTACATGGTCTTTGGGATCCAATGTAATGCCGCGAACACCACCGGCCGCGCGACCCATCGAACGCACCAGCGTCTCGGGGAAACGGATCGCCTTGCCTTTGCGAGTGGCAATAAAGATCTCTTGTTTGCCATCCGTCATTTCGGCTTCGATGAGTTCGTCCTTAGGATCGAGTCCAATCGCGATGATGCCGCTCTTACGGGTATTTTCAAAATCAGTGAGTTCGCACTTTTTAATCTGACCGGTGCGCGTGGCCATGACCAGATAATGACCTTCTTTAAATTCGCGCACAGGAATGTAGGACGTAATTTTTTCACCTTGCGCCAGCGACACAAAGTTGGCCATGAATTTGCCCTTGGCGATACGGCTCGCGTTGGGGATCTCATGCACCTTAATCACAAATGCTTTGCCCTTACTTGTAAACAGAAGCAAGTTGTCATGCGTCGACGCGATAAACAAATGTTCGATAAAATCTTCTTCGACGCCGCCTGAACCAACGCCCACTCCCCCGCGCTTTTGTTTGCGATAAGTCGTGACCGGCAAACGTTTCACATAACCCTGATGGCTGATCGTGACCACCACATCTTCATCAGCGATCAAGTCTTCAACAGCCAGCTCCGTATCCATCGAGCGCGAAATCTCGGTGCGGCGTTCGTCGCCGTATTTTTCTTTCAGCTTCAACAATTCTTCTTTAATAATCTCGAGGACTTTTTTCTCGGATTTTAAAATCGATTCGAAATATTCGATTTTCTTTAAAAGTTCTTTGAATTCTTCTTGGAGTTTGTTGATTTCAAGACCGGTGAGCTTTTGAAGCTGCATTTCCAAAATCGCTTGCGCCTGCTTGTCGGAAAAATCATAATCCTCGATCAAGGCGCCCTTGGCTTCGGCGGGTGTTTTGGATTTGCGAATCGTCTTAATGACTTTGTCTAAAATGTCGACCGCTTTGATCAAGCCCTCGACGATATGCGCGCGAGCTTTGGCTTTATCCAGATCAAATTGGGTGCGGCGAATGATGATGACTTTGCGATGCTTGATGTACTCGGTGATGATTTCTTTTAAATTCAATACGCGCGGACTGCCATCGACCAAGGCCAGGAAAATAATACCGAATGTCGTTTGCATCTGCGTGTGCTTGTAAAGCTGATTGAGCACCACTTGCGGGTTGGCGTCACGCTTCAAATCAATCACCAAACGCATGCCGTCTTTATCCGACTCATCGCGCACGTCGGAAATGCCTTCGATCTTTTTGTCATTCACCAGATCCGCGATGGATTGAATTAAATTAGATTTATTAACCTGATAAGGAATCTCATGAATCACAATGCACTGACGATTGGCTTTGAGTTCCTCAATGCTGGCCTTGGCGCGAATCTTGAGAAGCCCACGGCCTGTTTCATAAGCGGACTTAATGCCTTCAGTCCCACAAATCGTAGCGCCCGTCGGAAAGTCAGGCCCTTTGATAAGTTTGGTCAGGTCTTTAATAGAAACTTCGGGATTGTCGAGCTGAGCCACAATCGCATCCGACACTTCATTTAAATTATGCGGAGGAATATTGGTAGCCATACCGACGGCAATACCGCTGGAACCATTGCACAAAAGATTGGGAAGCGTCGCGGGCAAAAGCGTCGGTTCTTCGAGCGTGTCGTCGAAGTTGGGCGCAAAAGGAACGGTGTTTTTATCGATGTCGCTTAAGATTTCATCGGCGATACCAGCCAAGCGCGCTTCGGTATAACGCATGGCAGCTGCGGAATCTCCGTCGACTGAACCAAAGTTTCCCTGACCATCGACAAGCGGGTAACGCAAAGAAAAATCCTGAACCATGCGAACCATCGTGTCATACACGGCAGTGTCGCCATGAGGATGGTACTTACCAAGCACTTCACCGACGATACGCGCGCTCTTTTTATAAGACTTGGAATGATCCAAACCCAATTCTTTCATCGCGAATAAAATGCGGCGATGCACGGGCTTCAGTCCATCACGCACATCCGGCAATGCACGGCCGACGATGACGCTCATCGCATAATTCAAATACGATGCCTTCATCTCCGACTCAATGGAGACGTTCACCACTTTTTCGTTGCGGGTATAGAGACTACCGGTAAGAGGTTTGCCTTCGGCCATTTTAAATATCCAGGTTTCTTACTTCACGTGCGTACTTATGAATGAAATCACGGCGAGGTTCCACTTCATCGCCCATCAAGGTCGTAAATGTTTTGTCGGCTTCCAGCGCGTCTTCCAACGTGACTTTGAGAACCGTGCGCTTCTCGGGATCCATCGTGGTCTCCCACAGCTGTTCGGGATTCATTTCTCCCAAACCTTTGTAGCGTTGAATCGTCATGCCCTTTTTGCCCTGGGCTTGCACGGCTTTTAGCACGTCCGCGAGATTCTCCGCGTAGCTGTCTTCCTCTTCCTTGCGATCCATCTTGTAGAGCATTTTCTTTTGGAATATTTCTTTAGTCTTGGAAGCCTTGGCCTCTTTTTTGGCGGCCTTGGCGGCGTCTTCTTGAGAGACAACCCCATAGTCTTCAATGTCAAAGCCTAGCTTTTCGATCTTTTTGACGGTATCGGCCAATTCATCGGCTTCATAAAACTCGACCATGTCGAGCTCTTTGCGGAGTGAGCTCTTGGTGTCACCCTTATCGAGATCCCCAAGATCGACTTCCTTGCCCTTCCACTTCTCGTACTTCTTGATGACCGCCGCTAGCTCATCATCGTTAAATAAAAACTGGTCTTCACCCTCCACTTTTAGCCTATAAACAGGGAGTTTTTTGGTCTTTTTGTCCATAAATGAGAGATAATCTGCAAGATTTACTCCCTTTTTCTGAACACCGGCCGCCATCTTTTCCAGGGACACCAGAAGGTTCAGAAGATCCATCAGCTTGGCACCGGTTACCTTCTCCTTGTCCTTGATGCGGACCAAGGTCATGTCTTCACTGCCAAGTTCCAAGAGCATCTCGCTCATGTCTTCTTCGGTTTCGATATACTCTTCCCGCTTGCCGCGCTTGATCTTATAAAGCGGGGGCTGGGCGATATAGATGTGACCTTTTTCAATCAGGGCATGCATCTGTCTAAAAAAGAAAGTTAAAAGAAGCGTGCGAATATGGCTACCATCGACGTCGGCATCGCACATGATAAGGATTTTGTGATAACGGAGTTTTTCAAGATTAAACTCTTCGCCGATGCCGGTGCCAAGCGCGTTGATCACGGTGCAGATTTCGTCGTTAGACAAGACTTTGTGAAGACGCGCTTTCTCGACGTTTAAAATTTTACCTTTTAGAGGAAGAATCGCTTGGAAGCGGCGATCACGTCCCTGTTTGGCTGAACCACCGGCGGAATCACCCTCGACCAGATACACTTCGCAAAGCGCCGCGTCGGATTCCTGACAATCAGCTAGCTTGCCCGGAAGCGATCCGCTTTCAAGAGCGCCCTTGCGACGAGTGAGTTCGCGCGCTTTGCGAGCGGCTTCACGCGCCTTGGCGGCCAACACCGCTTTTTCAATAATTTTATTGGCGACGCTGGAATTTTCTTCGAAGAATTTCCCGAGGCCTTCGTTCACGATGGATTCGACCAAACCTTCGACTTCGCTGTTACCGAGCTTGGTTTTGGTCTGGCCTTCAAACTGAGGTTGAGGAATTTTACAGCTAATCACGGTGATCAAACCTTCACGGATATCATCGCCTTGCACCGTGACATCATCCTTCAAAAGATTTTTACCTTTGCAGTACTGATTGACGCTACGAGTCAATGCGCCCTTGAAACCAGAGACGTGCGTGCCGCCCTCGGTGGTATTAATATTGTTCACAAAGCTTAAAATTGTCTCGGCATAGCCGTCGTTGTATTGCATAGCGATTTCGACATAAACATGATCTTTTTCTTTGTCGAAATAAATGACTTTGTTATGCAAAGCCGCTTTATTTTTTGAAAGTTCCTGCACGAAAGAGACGATGCCGCCGGTGAAATAAAACTCAGACTCTTTTTCCTTGCCGCCACGTTCGTCTTTTAAGGTAATCGTGAGACCCTTGTTCAAAAACGCCAATTCACGGAGGCGATTGGCTAAGGTATCGTAGTTGTACTCGATGGGGGTGTTGAAAATTTCTTTGTCGGCTTTAAACGTGACCTTGGTGCCGGTGGATTTGGATTTGCCAACAGCGGTGAGCTTGGAAACGGTCTTTCCTCTCTCAAATTTGATGTGATAAACCTTGCCATCGCGTTTGACCTCGACTTCCAGCCACTCGGAAAGCGCGTTGACGCAGCTGACACCGACGCCGTGCAGACCACCGGAAACCTTATAAGTGTCTTTGTCGAACTTGCCGCCGGCATGAAGAACCGTAAGCACGACGTCGACGGCAGGCTTTTTCTCGGTCTTGTGAATATCGACCGGAATACCGCGTCCGTCATCAACCACGGAAACGCTGTTATTGGAATGAATGGTGACTTCGATCTTTTTGGCATGGCCGGCGAGTGCTTCGTCCACAGAATTGTCGACGACTTCATAGACCAGATGATGCAAACCGCGAATGCCGATATCGCCGATATACATCGCCGGACGCTTACGGACGGCATCCATTCCCTCAAGGACTTGGATGTTCTTAGCGTCATAACCCGCGCCCGCGCCGTTCTTGGGAATATTTTCTTTTTCAGATTTTTTTGGTGCTGCGGCTTTAGCCATTAAAATTCCCCGGTTTTCAAACGAATTTCAGAGATTCTATCTTTTCCTAGTTTTCTTTTCAATCCTTTTAATAAAGTCCGTTTATTGAGCGACAGCTCCTGCATCCACGCGGAGCTGTCCACACGAACCGTCAAAATACTATTTTTAATCGACACCGGCACCGAATGCTTGGCGGCAGATCCGGCGATTTCGTTCCAAAGAGTATCTATTTCTTCCTGCGAAAAATCTTTTTCCTGCTCGATTTTAGCGAATACGTTTTTGACAATATCGCCAATCGGCGTCAAACCGTTTTTCACTAAAAAATCCTTTAATTCACCTGCATCGGCAGAACAATGTATGTATAATCGTCGCCACTTTTAATCACAGCCGGCTTTTCCGGATCAATAAAACCAAACTTCACATCTTCCCCGCTGATATTTTTTAAAACATCAATGAGAAAATTAGGATTAAACCCGATCGCAAGCTCCCCACCTTTATAATCCACTTCAATTTCTTCACGCACTTCACCAAGTTCCGGCGTATTTTTGGTGATAATCATCCGGTCTTTAATGATATTAATTTTTACTGACTGCGATTCTTGATTGGTTAAAATATTCGCGCGTCGCGTCGCCTGTAAAAAATCCTGAGTGTTTATTTTTAATTCTTCTTTTACTTTTTTAGGAATAACTTGTTCATAATTTGGATATTCTCCCTCGATAAGACGAGAAGTAATGGTAATTGGATTTAAATTAATTTGAAGTTGATTTTCTTTAAAACAAAATAAAACATCCCCTTCTTCGATTAAATTACGATTGAGTTCTTGAATAGTTTTCATTGGCACAATCACATCTTTTTTTACACTTCCTAATTCCGGAAGTGCTTTTTCAATCAATGCCAAACGACGTCCATCTGTTGCCACCATCTTCAATGCTTTATCTTTAAAAGAAAATAAAATTCCATTCAACACATAACGCGTTTCATCATGACTCATCGCGAAAGAAGTAAGTTGAATCATGGTTTTTAAAGTTTTTTGAGGAATTTTAATAATATCGGATGATTTACTGTGAGATGGAAATTCGGGAAGTTGAGGAAAATCATCTTTTAATAAACCCATTAACTTAAAATAACTTTTTCCCGCTTCAATATTAATTGATTGTCCTTTTTTAATCGAAATATGAATCGGCTCCTGACTAGGCAACTCTTTTACAATTTCAGAAAATTTTCTCGCCGGCACGGTGATCGCGCCTTCTTCAGCCACTTCCCCGTCTATTTTAATCGACACCCCAATTTCAAGATCTGTCGCAGTTAGTCTTATTTCATTTTTCTTCGCTTCAAATAAAATATGAGACAAAATCGGTAAAGTACTTTTACTACTTACCGCATTTTGAACCACTTGAATTCCTTTTAACAAACTATCTTTTGAGGTGATGATTTTCATGTTATCCACTCCGCTTTTAGTATTTTAATAATCTTAAAAGATAATCAGAATTAGTAGTAGTACCAAGTTTTCTGTTAATTAGCCGTAACTTACTTTAAAATTTAATGTTACAGATACTGCAAACTGTGGATAACTGTCCGGTTATACACAAGATCATTACTTCTTAATTTCAAACGCAAGCTTATCCACAAGCGATTTTGTCTTAGGATCTTTCTTAATATCTTTCCTAATCTTATCACACGCGTGAAGAATAGTGGTGTGATCTCGTCCGCCAAATTGTTCGCCGATTTCCGGCAGCGACAATCCGGTTAATTCTCTTACAAGATACATCGCGATATGCCGAGGATAAACCACATTTTGAGAACGGCGTTTGGCCGACATGTCAGACGGGCGGATTTCAAAATATTCCGCCACCTTTCTCTGAATCAAATCCACCGTGATTTTCCTCTGAGATTCGACAATCAAGTCTTTTAACACGTCATACGCGACGGATTCATCCACTTCTTTACCGACAAGCTTGGAATACGCGACGACGCGGATCAAAGCGCCTTCGAGCTCGCGGATATTGGATTTGATTTTGTCGGCGATGAAGGAAGTCACCGAATCCGGGATGTAAATATTTTCTCTTTCTGCTTTTTTACGCAAAATCGCGGTACGTGTCTCAAAATCCGGCGGTTGGATATCGGTGACCAAGCCCCACTCAAAACGGGAAACCAATCTTTCTTCAAGATTGGAGATTTCTTTGGGAGATTTGTCGCTTGAGACCACGATTTGCTTGTGAGAATCATAAAGAGTGTTGAAGGTATGAAAAAATTCTTCCATCGTCGCCTCTTTACCGGCGATAAATTGGATGTCATCGATCAAGATGCAATCAACACTACGGTATTTTTCGCGGAACTTGGCGGTGGTGCCGGTTTTGATGGCATTGATGAGTTGATTGGTAAATTTTTCACTGGTAATGTAGAGAACTTTGAGACTAGGATTTTTTATAAGTACTTGCTGTCCAATAGCTTGCATCAAATGAGTCTTGCCTAATCCCACAGGCCCGTAGATAAAGAGTGGATTGTAAGCTTTGGCCGGCGAATCGGCCACAGCCATCGACGCGGCGTGCGCGAAGCGATTGGAAGGCCCCACGACAAATGCGGAAAAAGTATATTTAGGATTAAGACTGCCTTCTTGATTTTGAAGAAGTCCGGTGGAAGACGAAGCCGGCACTATATTGTGATTGGGTGTCGGCGCCGACGTTGGGCTCGAAGAAACTTCAGGAGTTTCCGTTTTGATAGTTTCCAAAATAACCAAATCTAATTCCGCGCCGCCCAAAATTTCTTTTAAGGCCAGTTGAATCATACTGCCATAATGATCCATCACCCAGTTTTTAAAGAACTCATCGGGGACGCCAAGATAGAACTTATCTTCTTTAATTTCAATAGGTTGTATAGGTTTTAACCAGCGCTCACAGACATGCGCATTCAGCTCCCTCTCAAGGGTTTCTAGGGTTTTCGACCAGATTTCAATAACGGAGAGTTGTGTATAGTTATCCACAGTTTGAAGTATTTAATCTATTAATTTTTATATTATTTTTTGTAAGTTATTTATTTTAAATAAGTTATGACTTAACAGGTTATGCACAGATTTAAATTTAAAAGAGCTTTATTTATTAACAAACTATCCACAGGCTACAAATTTATAGAAACGTGAGAGGGATTATACCAATCTTCACTCCCCGGCGCAACAGGAATCTTTAACATTGACACTGAGGCGAAGGCGTTGTTATAATCACATACTTCTCAAATAGAAAAGGACAAAAGATTCATGAAAAAGACGCTGACGAATAAATCCAATATTAAAAGAAAAAGAACTCATGGCTTTCGTAAGAAGATGAGATCCAAAGATGGACGCAATACTCTGAGAAGACGCCGTCAAAAAGGCAGAAAAAAACTCACCGTATAAAACGGTGGGCGCTCCCCTCGGCAACTGGCTCTCGCTTAAGGTCTCCGACCCTTCCAATCCTCTTTCAGGCGGTAAACCGGGTGTTTTTATTTCGGTTCCCAAAAAAGTGGTGCGTTTGGCAAAAGACAGAAACCGTTTGAAGCGTTTGATTCGTGAGGCACTGAGAGCTGAAAGCGCGCCGAAGATTTTTCCGGACAAAAAAGTTTATTATTTGCGTGTTTTGAAAAAGCCCGTGCGTCCGGGCTTGGAAGACGCGCGAAAAGAAATAGGAAATTTGGCATGGCCACGGTAGCGGTTTTTTTGATTCGTTTGGTTTCACGATTTTTCAGGCTGATTGGCGGCCAGGCGTGCCGTTTTGCTCCGAGCTGTTCGGAATACGCGGCCGAAGCGTTTGGCGTGCACAGCTTTTTTAAAGCGACAAGACTGACTTTGGGACGCGTGTCGCGTTGTCACCCTTTTTGCGCCGGAGGGTTTGATCCGGTGCCACCTCATTCTTTGGAGACTGTTTAGATGGAAAAAAGAACACTGATCGCGTTGGCTCTGTCTTTCTTAGTGCTCGGATTTTATCCGGTCGTTCTCAAGAAAATTTATCCGGACTACATGAAAGAAAAGCCGAAAGTGTCGGCGACAGCCAAAGCGGATTCTTCGGCGTTGCCTGTCAAAGGCGCGATCACCGCTTTCCCTCGTAGTCCTCTGGAAAGCGCGGGAAACATTCCTTACAAGAATGACAAATTAAGACTTATTTTTAACTCAATTACCGGCTCCATTCATCACGTGGAGTTTTTAAAATACGCCGGGCATGGGAAAAATCAATTTCTAGAAATTCTGCCCCCCAAAGAAATACCGGTAGTGCCTACTTGGGTGGAGCTTTCGGGCGCTTCGCAAGTTCCGTATTATGATTTCCAGAAAGTCGGGCAGGAAAATTTTAATTTCGTAGGCTCCTCCGAAAAGATAAAGATCACCAAAAAATATGAATTTGCGTCTTCAGGTTATTCCGCCACGCTGAAAATTCGTTTTGAGAATATTTCCAAAGAAACCCAACCTTTGGATTATGTGCTTTATGCCGGTCCCAACTTTGAGCCCAGAAATTCCATCGACATGCAGTACATCGAGTCTGATTTTTATTCTCACAAGGACGGCAAAGAAGAAATCCGTCACATCAAAGAGTCCAAGCTCGATAAAAAAATTACCAGCGCCGGATCGGTGGAGTGGGTTGCCGCTAAGGATCGTCATTTTTCTATTATTCTTAAACCGGTGGGCGCGGATAATTTTACCGCGGTGCACGAAGGACTCGGCAAACATCATTTCCGCGCGGGGTTGGTTTCCCCTAAAACGATACTGCCTGCCGGTGGTTCCGTGGAGCAGGAATTTCTTCTTTATATAGGCCCTAATGAGCTGGAGGAGCTCTTGCCGCTAGGCTTGGATCCGATCGTCAATTTCGGCAAGCTGGACATGATCGGCAAGCTACTGGTCGGTGCGCTCGAAATGTTGCACAAAGGCACGCGCAATTACGGGCTTGCGATTATCGCATTGACGGCACTGATCAATCTCATCCTTTTCCCTCTCACGCGCCAAGGCTACATGTCTATGAAGCGAATGCAATTGATTCAGCCTCAAATGACCAAATTGCGCGAACAGCACAAAAAAAATCCCGAAAAATTAAACCGCGAAATGATGGAGCTTTACAAAAAGCACAAGGTCAATCCTTTCGGCGGCTGTTTGCCAATGCTGCTTCAGATGCCGGTGTTCATCGCGTTGTACGTCGCGCTTTCCAAATCGGTGATTTTGATTAACGCGAAACTTTTTTGGATCAAAGATCTTTCTTCGCCGGATTCGGTCGGTCTCCCCTTTACTCTTCCCGTTCTCGGCAATGAGATTCACGTGTTACCGCTCATCATGGTCGCGGCGATGGCTATTCAGCAAAAATTAATGCAGGTCAAGATGGAAGGCCAGGATCCCGCGATGGAATCCCAGCAAAAAATGATGGCCACGATGATGCCGATTATTTTTGGATTTATTTTTTATAAAATGCCCTCGGGTCTGGTTCTCTACTGGTTGACCAACACCCTTCTGATGACCGCCTATCAAATCCATTTGAAAAAAGTAACGTTAACAACCTAATCGTAGGGGCACGGCATGCCGTGCCCCCTATTTTATTTTTATGCCTGTTATCTCCGAAAAAAAATATGATGTGATTGTGATTGGCGCAGGCCATGCCGGCTGTGAGGCTGCTCTTGCTTCCGCGCGCATGGGCGCTAAGACTTTAATTCTCACCATGAATCTCGATTCTGTCGCGCAGATGTCCTGCAATCCCGCAATTGGCGGCACCGCCAAAGGACAAATTGTCCGCGAGATGGACGCGCTTGGCGGCGAGATGGGAAAAGTCACCGATAAAACCGGCATTCAATTTCGCATGCTCAATCGCTCCAAAGGTCCCGCCGTGTGGGCGCCACGCGCGCAATGCGATAAAAAACTTTATCAAAACACGATGAAATTTGTTTTGGAGAGTCAGGAAAATCTGGATTTAAAGCAAGGTGAAGTAAAAAAAATTTTAGTCAGCGGCAATGCCGCTGAAGGTGTTGTCACAAGCATTGACACCATTTACTACGCGAAGTCCGTGATCATTACGACAGGAACTTTTTTAAACGGTTTGATTCACATCGGGGATGTCACCTTCGGCGGCGGCCGCATCGGGGATAAAGCGTCGCATGGCTTGTCCGGTTGTCTTGAAGAAATGGGCTTTGAAATTAAAAGACTTAAAACCGGCACTCCCCCACGTCTCAACGCGCGTTCCATCGATTTTTCTAAATTGGAAACGCAACATGGTGACGCGATTCCTTCGCCGTTTAGTTTTCAAACAGAAAAAATCACACAAACCCAAGTGCCGTGTCACATTACTTACACTAGCGAAGAAACGCATCGCATTATTAAAGAAAATATTCATCGCTCTCCCCTTTACTCCGGAAAGATTCAAAGTCGTGGGCCTCGCTATTGCCCTTCCATCGAAGATAAAGTATTTCGCTTTGCGGATAAAGAGCGACATCAGTTATTCTTGGAACCAGAAGGACTTACAACACAAGAAATTTATGTGCAAGGCTTTTCAACAAGTTTTCCACAAGATACGCAGATTAAGATGATTAGAAGTATACAAGGTCTTGAAAATGCTGAACTTATGAAGTTTGGATACGCGATTGAATACGATTTCTGCCCCCCTACTCAGGTCAAGGCAACGCTCGAGTCTAAGCGCATTGAAAATTTATATTTAGCCGGTCAAATCAATGGAACGTCGGGTTATGAGGAAGCGGCCTGCCAGGGACTCATGGCCGCGATTAACGCGGTTCTGAAGATCCGGCATCAGGATCCCTTGATCCTGGGCCGCTCCGAGGCTTATATCGGCGTTTTGATTGACGATTTGGTGACCAATGGCACTGAAGAGCCTTATCGGATGTTTACTTCCAGAGCCGAGCATCGATTGCTTCTAAGACAAGATAATGCGGATTCACGCTTATTGAAGCATGGCCGTGAATTGGGCTTAATTACCAAGGAACAATTTGCCAAATATCTGGTCAAGAAAGAGTCCATTGAGAAATGGATTGAAAGATTGAGCAAGACCCGCCATAACCAGGTGCCGATGGATCAATACCTGCGCCGATCGGAAATAAAGTTTCGGGATGTGCTCGGAATTTTGAATGAAGAGGCGGGGGATGAAGACGTTGAAACCCAGGTGGAGATTGAAGTTAAGTACTCCGGTTACATTCAGAGGGAAGTCGGAATGATACACCGGGTGAAGAATTATGATGAGAAAAAGATTCCCGCCGATTTGGTATTTAAAGAGATCAAAGGCCTGCGTCGCGAGACCCAAGAGAAGCTGGAGCGCATCCGGCCGATCTCGCTAGGGCAGGCATCCCGCATTTCTGGTATCACGCCTTGTGATATCTCACTTCTGGCCGTTACCATCGAAAAGCTAAAACGCTCCTAATTTTACAGTTTCCACGTGGAAACTAGATATTTCGTATCAAAATGAATTGACATTCTTATTCATTTAAAATAATATCAGACGCATGACAAAGATTGTCGCGATCTGTAATCAAAAAGGTGGCGTAGGGAAGACCAGCACCGCTGTTTCATTATCCTCCTGTTTGGCACTCGAAGGCCACAAAACACTTCTCATCGATTTGGATCCGCAGGGCAATGCCACGAGCGGTCTCGGCATCGATAAAAAATCCGTTGAAAAATCAATCTATCACGCGCTTTTAGAGAACACGCCTGTTGCCGAAATTATTCTCAATACCGCCATCGAAAATCTTCAGTTAATCCCTGCCAATGAGCATCTCTCAGGACTGGAAGTCGAGCTTGTCTCTGAGATGGGGCGAGAGGGTAAGATGAAAAAATCATTGTCTCAAGTATCTCAAGATATTGAGTTTATATTCATCGATTGCCCGCCATCTTTTGGGCTTTTGACCATTAATGCGCTGACCGCTTGTCAGTCCGTCATTATTCCGATTCAATGCGAATACTACGCGTTGGAAGGATTGGGACAACTCATGAAAACCATCAGTCTTGTCAAAGATAATTTGAATACGGGGTTGGAGATCGAAGGTATTTTGATGACAATGGCCGACTTTAGAACCAATCTCACGACGGAAGTGATCAATGAAGTCAAAAAACATTTTGGCGACAAAGTGTATCAAGCCGTGATTCCGCGCAATATCAAACTCGGCGAAGCGCCCGGTTTTGGCAAACCTATTTTCTTGTATGATAAAGAATCCGAAGGCGCCAAGAAATACAAAGAGATGGCCAAGGAATTTTTGAATCATCAACCAAACGATTCTTTCACGATGCAAACTAAGGACCAACAGACTAAGGATGCGCAGACTAAGGTAGAGCAGGTTTAAACCTGACCTACAAGTGTAACTATTTGGTATTAAATTAGTTATAGGAGATTTATGGATAGAAAAGTATTGGGAAGAGGACTGGAAGCGTTAATTCCGGCGGGTGTTCAAGACAATCGCGAACGCATTCAAAATTTAAAATTGCATCAGATTTCTCCGAGTCGTTTTCAGCCACGCGTTCAATTTGGGAAAGAAAAATTAGAGGAATTAGCCAATTCCATTCGGGAAAAAGGCGTGATTCAACCGATTTTGGTTCGTAGCACGGGCGCGGATCAGTATGAACTTATCGCCGGAGAAAGACGTTTTCGCGCGGCCAAGCATTTGGGTCTGGAAGAAATTCCCGCCATTATCCGTAAAATCGCCGACGCCGACGCGCTTGAGACAGCGATTATTGAAAATATTCAGCGTGAAGAATTAAATCCCGTGGAAGAAGCCAAGGCTTATCGCCGGCTGGCGCAAGAATTTGGGGTCACACAGGACGCGATTGCCAAGCGGGTGGGGAAGGACAAGTCATCAATATCTAACCTATTGAGATTGCTTAACTTACCAGATAAAATTCAAGATTATATTTCGCAAAATATGATCACGATGGGTCATGCCAAAGCGCTTTTGTCGCTCCTAGATCCCAAGAAACAAGCGGCGCTTTGCGAGAAAATCATCAAAAATGGTTTGTCGGTTCGCCAAATTGAACTTTTAAGTCAGCGCGGGCAAACCCGGCGTGCCAAGACGGTCGCTTTTACGCGAGACGCGGAAATTCGCAATCTGGAGGACAAACTCCAGCATGTGCTGGGCACCAAGGTGCGCATTCTTCACGGCAAAAAACGCGGGAACATCCAGATCGAATATTTTTCGTTGGAAGACCTGGAACGCGTTCTCAAAATCCTGGGCGTCAAATCGTCCTAACTTTCGTATTGACAGCCAATTAAATCTATTTTAGAATGCTAGTTTACATACGGCTTATTCTATAATATTTTTAAATAATTTTAAGGGAGTTTATGGTAGAACCTTCGCTCGTAATCATCAAACCGGACGGCCTTCAAAAGTCGCTGACCGGCAATGTGTTGACCCGTCTTTCTGAAACCAAACTTGTCATTATCGGCACCAAAATCAAATCCGTCTCACGGGAATTGGCTGAAGAACATTATTGCCACATGAAGGACAAGCCCTTCTTTGAAGAAATCGTCAAATACTTGATGGGGCATTATCACACCAATCGTGTGATGGCGATTGTGTATTACGGAGAAGACGCGATTTCCAAGATCCGTAAAATTTGTGGCGCGACCAACCCCGAAGAAGCCGAACCCGGCACGATTCGCGGATCTTTCGGACGTATCACCACCAAGGGCGTTTACGAAAATGTCATTCATGCTTCCGGCAACACACAGGACGTGGCGCGCGAAATCAAACTCTGGTTTGATCCGGACGAAATCGTTTTCGAAAATTTATTTCCCACCAAAGACGCCACTCTTTCCAGCGTGAAAAAGAAAGTGTGGGCTTGAGCCGTTTGGCAATATGATTAGAAGCATGACCGGGTTTGGGCGATCCGAGCTCAAATCCGCGCACGGAGAAATTCGTGTCGAAATCAAAACCATCAATCATAAATTTCTAGAAGTTTCTTCGAGGCTTCCTAATCACCTGACTGTGTTTGAAGAATCCGTGCGCAAAATTATCAGCACGGAAATCCGCCGTGGGAAAATCAGTCTTTTTGTCGCCAGTCCCGATCCGGCGGTATTCTCAAAAAAATTGGTTTTAAACGAAGCGCTCGCCAAAGAAGTATTTCAAAAAATTAAAGACCTGAAAGGTTTACTGCATTTGAAAGCTCATGATGAGTCCGCAATTTTGCGTGAGGTGCTTCATTATCCGGATGTGCTTTCCAAAGACGTTTCGTTTGACCGGGAAAAAATATTTTCCAAGGAATTGGAAAAGGCGATGAAACTGGCGATTAAAAGTTTGAACCAGTCGCGTTTGGCTGAGGGTCGCGCGCTCGAAAAAGATTTTTTAAAACGGGTGGCGGAGATTGCTAAGTCGCTGGCTCAAATCAAAAAACGTTTGCCGGCGCTTGCCAAGGAATATAAAAAAAATCTGGCGAGCCGTTCGGAAGAGTTTATAAAAACGGGTGAGATTGACCACGCGCGTTTGACCGTGGAAGTGGCGCAGTACTTGAAGAGTTCGGACATTTCCGAAGAAGTGACGCGGCTTGCCAGTCATTTGGACGCGATGAAGCGAGCGCTCAAAGAAAGCGGGGAAGTCGGGCGGAAAATTGATTTTATCGGACAGGAAATGACACGCGAAGCCAACACGATGGGTGCCAAGTCTCAAGACGTGGCGCTGGCCAATCACGTGATTCAGATCAAAAGCACCATCGAAAAAATCAGGGAGCAGTCTCAGAATGTCGAGTAAACGTTCAGGCAAACTCTTTGTTATTTCCGCCTCGTCAGGTACCGGCAAAACCACGCTTGCCAACGAGCTGAAAAAAGAAAATCGCAATCTTGTCCAATCGATTTCATACACCACGCGCACGCCGCGGCCGAACGAAGAAAACGGCAAAGATTATTTTTTCGTCAGCAAAAAAGAATTTTTTGAAATGAAACAAAAGCACGGATTTCTCGAATACGCGAATGTTTTTGGAAAATATTACGGGACTCCGCGCAAAGAAGTTGAAAATCATATCAAGCATGGGCGTGACGTGCTTCTTTTGATCGATGTGCAAGGCGCCAAACAGGTCAAAAAAAGCAAGCCCGACGCGGTTTTTATTTTTCTAGCGCCTCCTTCAAGAGAGGAATTGCTGCGCCGTCTCAACAAACGCGGCACCGAAACCAAAAAAGAAATTCAAGCGCGCTACAAAATCGCGACCAAAGAAATGAGAGAACTAAACGATCTTTCATTGTGCGATTACCGGATTGTAAATCGCTTCATTCCTGTGGCGACCGAAGTGTTGCGCGGCATCTTGAGAGCGGAGAGACTCTGATGGCCGCCGGAAAAAATATTTTACTCGGAGTGACGGCTTCGATCTCGGCTTATAAAGCGTGTGACATCATCACCGATTTGCGCAAGCTCGGGCATGAAGTGACGGTGGTGATGACTAAAGACGCGCAGCATTTTATCACGCCGCTGACATTGCAAAGTTTCGCGGGGCGGGAAGTGATCAGTGATTTTTTTTCAGTGGAAGGCCGCGTGAAGCCGATTCATATTGAGTTGGCTAAAAAATCCGATTTGATTTTGATCGCGCCGGCATCGGCGGATGTGATCGCCAAGATTTCTCATGGCATGGCCGACGATGTGTTGACCTGCACGGTGCTGGCGAGCACGGCACCGGTGGTGATCGCGCCGGCGATGAATGAAAAGATGCTGGCCAATTCTTTCACACAAGAAAATTTAAAACGCGTCAAAGACCGCGGGATGAAAATCGTGGATCCAATTCACGGGCACTTGGTTTGCAGTGATCAGGGGATGGGGCATTTGGCGGAAAATGCCTCGATTGTCAAAGCCGTGACGGACGCGCTTCGTTGAAATTGCGTTTTTTGATCGCTTCGGGTCCGACGCGGGAGCCGATCGATCCAGTTCGCTATCTGTCCAATTATTCCACGGGGACGATGGGACGGTTTTTAGCGGAGGCTGTAAAAAAACGCGGGCATAAACTGGATTGGGTGCGTTGCCCGGAAGAAGCGGAGAGCGCGCGGGATCTTGAGAAGGTGCTGACACAGCGTTTGGCGTCGGCAGATGTACTCGTGATGGCCGCGGCGGTGTGTGATGCCAGACCGAAAGCGGTTTCGGCCAAAAAGATTAAGAAAGACAAGTTCGACTCGATTAAGCTTGTAAAAAATCCGGATATTTTGGCCGGGTTGGCCAAAAAAAAGAAATCGAGTCAAGTTTTTGTGGGATTTGCGCTCGAATCCCAGGATCTTTTTAAGAATGCTCTTTCAAAATTGAAACGAAAAAGTTTGGATCTTATTGTTTTACAAAGGGTTACAAAAAATATAAAACCGTTTGGCGATCAATCGATCGAAGCATTTTTAATAAAAAAAGATCAAAGCCAAAACGTTTTTGAGTCAATCGGCAAGAAGAAACTCGCCGAAATAATTGTGCGCGAGGCCGAAAAACTAGTACGTGACTCAAGAAACCCTTTTTGTTAGATTATTGGGCTCTGGTTCTGGCGCGATGGCCGAGCAGTTAGGCAGCGGTCTGCAAAACCGCGTAGACCGGTGCGACTCCGGTTCGCGCCTCGATTTTGATTTAAACGACCGATCTGCGTCGTTGCGTGTCTGCGCTCCCTTGTGCGGCGTGCCTTCCGGCACGCCTCCGCGGTCGCTTGCACGCGCCTAGCATCTCGATCGTTTAAATCAAAATCGAGAGGCTTCGGGTACCATTTGCCCGCCACTAACGCGTCGGCGGACACAGTTTGCCTGGGCGAGTGGTGGAATGGCATACACGACAGACTTAAAATCTGTTGGGCTTCGGCCCATGAGGGTTCGACTCCCTCCTCGCCCAGTGTTTTTAGTTGAGGAACTAGGGAGTCGAAGTGAGCCGTCGAAGCCCTGGATAAAGGTCGATGCGCAAAAAGCGCATCGACATCCATCGAGACGGCGAGTGGCCGACCCGGAGCTGAATTCGCCTGGCGACGGAGTCGACAGGACGAATGAAGCGGAGGGCGCCGACTCCCTCCTCGCCCAGTGTTTTTGGGGAGTTTTAAAATTTTAGGGTGTGTAGCTCAGTTGGTTAGAGCGTTTCCTTGACATGGAAAAGGTCACAGGTTCGAGTCCTGTCATACCCACCACTTTGATAGCAAGGACTTTTCGAGTACCACCGCGTGGTGGGTAATGACAGGACTCGAAAAGAGCCGCCGAGCCAATAAAAGCAATTGTTTCAAAACATGTCGTTAAGGCATGTTTTGAAACAATTGCCATCTTTCGAGGCGGCGACTGCCCGACTTTTGTTGAGTAGAAGCATCCTGAGACGTAGTCGAAGGATGCGACTGCTACGAAGCAAAAGCGGCGAGTCCTGTCATACCCAAATCGTTGAACGCTTAAAATATTTTATTAAAACTAGGAATTAAATTTTAAAAATTAAATGAGCAAAATCGCCGCCCAATACACAGACCTCGACAAACTCCGCCACAGCTGCTCGCATGTGCTCGCGCAAGCGGTGAAGCGGAAATTTCCTCAGGCTCAGTTGGGTTTCGGGCCTCCGGTTGAAGATGGATTTTTTTACGACATTCATCTGGAGCAGTCGCTCACCGACGGAGATTTAAGAATGTTGGAAAATGAAATGCTTAAAATCATTCAGTCCAATTTTCCGTTCGAGAAAAAAATGATTTCATGCTCCGACGCCAAGAAAATATTTTCTGAAAAAAAAGAATCCTTTAAAGTGGAAGCTGTTGGTGATTTAGAAAGCCGCGGCGAAGATCTTTCGATCGTTATTGACGGGGAGTTCACCGATCTTTGCAAATACCCGCACGCGGCTTCGACGGGGCTCATCAAAGCTTTCAAGCTGACAAGCATCGCGGGCGCGTACTGGAAAGGCCAAGAAGGCAACGCGGTGATGCAGCGCATTTACGGTACCGCGTTTTTCTCGCAGAAAGAACTCGATGAATTTGTGCGTTTGCGGGAAGAAGCCAAAAAACGCGATCACCGCAAACTTGGCAAAGAGCTTAATCTTTTTATGTTTTCGCCGCTAGCGGCGGCATCGCCCATTTTTAAACCCAAGGGCACGATTGTTTATAATCTTTTGCAGGATTATATTCGCGGTTTTTACAAGCGCGACGGCTATCAAGAGGTGATCACGCCGCAAGTTTTTGATGTCGAGCTATGGAAGAAATCGGGTCACTACGAAAAGTACAAAGACAATATGTATTTTACGACGATCGAGAAAATCGAATGCGCGGTGAAGCCGATGAATTGCCCGAGTCACACTTTGATTTATTCGTCGGAGATGCATTCGTATCGCGAGCTGCCGATACGTATCGCGGACTTCGGACGTTTGCACCGTTATGAACGTTCGGGTGTCACGGCGGGATTGACGCGTGTTCGCACTTTCTCGCAAGATGACGCGCATATTTTCTGCCGTGAGGATCAGATAGGTTCTGAGATCGCGAGTATTTGCCGCATGATACGGGAGGTTTACGCGACATTTGGATTTCCCGAATGCAAAGTGTTTTTGTCGACTCGTCCCGAGAAAAAAGTAGGCTCGGATGCGGTTTGGGACAGAGCCGAGGCGGCGCTGGAAGAAGCGATTAAGGCCAATGGACTTGCGTACACGGTGAATGCCGGTGACGGCGCATTCTACGGCCCGAAAATTGATTTTATTGTGAAGGATGTTCTTCAACGCGACTGGCAATTGGGCACTATCCAACTTGATTTCAACATGCCCGAGCGTTTTGAACTAGAATATAAAAACTCTGAAGGAGGCGTGTCGCGGCCGGTGATGATACATCGCGCGGTGCTGGGGTCTCTGGAGCGTTTCATGGGAATTTTGATTGAACATTATGCCGGCGCTTTTCCGCTGTGGCTTTCGCCGGTGCAGGTGTCCTTGATTCCCATCGCGCAGGCGCATGAAGCGTACGCGAAAAAAATTGAACAAGAGTTGACGGACGCGGGTTTTCGCGTCGAGTTTTTGGCGCCGACAGAAACACTGGGTTCGCGCATTCGCGCCGCGCAAACAGAAAAGATTCCTTATATGATTGTGATAGGCGACAAAGAAATCCAAGCGGAAAAAGTTGCGGTACGCTCACGCGTGGCCGGCGATCTGGGACAAATGAGCCCGGTGGAATTAGTGCAGAAACTCCAAGTGGAGTCTTCGCACAAGAAATAACGTTACCAATAACCAAGGAGGTTCTCGATTTCAAAGAATACAACGCGCATCAATGAAGGCATACGCTCAGCTCAAGTAAGGCTCGTAGATCAAGACGGAAATCAAATGGGAGTTGTGCCGATTCAAGAAGCTCTAAGGCAGTCAAAAGACGCCGAGCTTGATTTGGTCGAAGTGGCAGGAACCGCGGTGCCGCCCGTTTGCCGTATCATGGATTACAGCCGGTTCAAGTACGATCAAGAGAAGAAAGAGAAGGAAGCCCGGAAAAAACAGAAAGTTATTCATCTTAAAGAAATCAAGTTCCATCCATTTATTGAGGAACATGATTATATGGTGAAGTTCCACAGCTTGGAACGCTTTCTGAAACAGGGAGACAAGGCCAAAATCACGATGGTGTTTCGCGGACGTGAAATGAATTATATCGCGACCGGCAAAAAAGTGCTTGAGCGTTTGGCCCTGGAAATCGCGCCGTTGGGTGAAGTCGAGAAAGCGCCTTACATGGAAGGCCGGATGATCACAATGATCATCATGCCAAAGTAATAACAAAGGAAGAAACAATGCCGAAACTAAAAACAAACAAATCCGTTCAAAAACGGTTTCGTGTCACCAAGAGCGGAAAGTTCAAGAAAGGGCGTGCGGGTCGGCGCCATTTGTTGCAAACAAAAGCGTCCAAACGCAAGCGTCACTTGAGAGAAAAAGATCTTGTGAGCGGCAGTATGGAAAAACAGTTGAGGAGATTGATGCCTTATGCCTAAAGCTAAAACAGTCCCGGCCGGGCTAAGAAGACGGCGCAAGTTTTTAAAACGCGCCAAAGGTTTCGTCGGCGGCCGCCGGAAACTTTACAGAACCGCACGGGAGACCGTCCAACGCGCACTCATGTTCGCGACACGGGATCGCCGCGATTCCAAATCCGTTATTCGCAAACTCTGGATTACCCGCGTGAATGCTGCTGCCGTTGAAAACGGAATGACGTACAGCAAATTCATCGGCGGCTTGAAAAAAGCCAAGATCCAAATCGACCGCAAAATTCTTGCGGAACTCGCGCATAACGACAAGAAAGCGTTTACCGCACTCGTCAAGATCGCTAAGGGTTAAATTCGGTAGGGGCAATTTATGAATTGCCCCTACGATCTTAATTATGATTGACGAATTAAAGAAGCTCGAGGAAGACGCTAAAACAGAAATCAACCTTTTATCCGACCCGAAGATACTTGAAGAAATTAAAATCAAGTATCTGGGCCGGAAAGGTTTTTTTACGTCTATTTCCTCGAGAATTTCAGAAGTTCCGCCCGACCAGCGCCGCGCCGCCGGCCAAGAGATCAACCGGGTTAAGACGGCGATCGAGTCCTTGATCGCTTCCAAGGCACAGAGTTTTTCCGGTGCTGCCGGCGCACGTGCCGAAGCGCTCGACACCACCATGCCGGGCACCTTTTACGCGACCGGCGGGCTTCATCCTTTGACGCGAGTGATGATGGATCTGACGCAGATTTTCGAGCGCTTGGGATTTTCGCTCGCGGACGGCCCCGAGGCCGAAACAGAATATTATAATTTTGAAGCGCTGAATATTCCGCTCAATCATCCGACTCGTGACGGATTTGACACCTTTTATCTTGAAAACGGCAAGCTTCTGCGTAGCCAAACATCCACGGTGCAAATCCGTGTGATGGAAAAATCAAAACCGCCCCTTAAAATCATTGCCCCCGGAAAAGTGTACCGGCCTGACGCCACGGACGCCACGCACTCTTTTATGTTTCATCAAATCGAAGGGCTTATGGTGGATGAAAAGGTGAGTTTCGCGGATTTAAAAGGTATCCTTCTGGCATTCGCCAAAGAATTTTTCGGAGCGGACACCAAGCTCCGTTTTCGCCCGCATTTTTTCCCTTTCACGGAGCCGAGCGCTGAAATCGACATTCTTCATCCGACGCGTGGGTGGCTTGAGATTCTCGGCGCAGGCATGGTGCATCCCAATGTGCTTCGTTCGGTCAAAATCGATCCCGAAAAATACACCGGTTTCGCGTTTGGCATGGGCGTTGAGCGCATCGCGATGCTCAAATACGGCGTGGAAGATATCCGCCAATTTTTTGAAAACGACATTCGATTTTTGAGACAATTTTAATTTATGAAATTACCTGTTTCGTGGTTAAAGGAATACATTCAAGTCTCCGATTCGCCTGAAAAACTTGCCGAGCGTTTGACCATGTCCGGCACCGCGGTGGAGCATGTCCATCATGGGATTCTTGAGATTGAAGTCACGACGAATCGGCCGGATTGTTTGAGTATCCTGGGTCTGGCTCGTGAAATCGCCGCGCTCACCGGGAAAAAAATTCAATTTCCTAAAATTTCAAAAGAAAAAAAGTCAAAAAATAAGGCGCCATTTCAAGTAAAGATCGAAGATAAAAAAGGATGCGCATTTTATACGGCACGTTTGATTCAAAATGTTCGCATTCAAAATTCTCCTGAAAAAATAATTCAAAACCTGAGCCACATGGGCTCGCGCGCGATCCACAACGCGGTGGACGCGACCAATTTTGTGCTTTTTGAAATGGGACACCCGCTTCACGCGTTTGATTATGACAAAATCGCGGGGCATACCGTGATCGTCCGTCGCGCTTACAAAGGAGAAAAGTTTTTAGGAATTGATGGCATAGAGTACGTTTTGGGTGAAGAGACGCTCGTGATCGCGGATGCGGAAAAGGCGATCGCGATCGCCGGGGTGATCGGCGGCAAGGCCACCGAAGTGACCGCGTCGACTAAAAATATTTTGCTCGAAGCTGCTGTTTTTGATCAAGCCACGGTGAGACAAGCCGCCAAAAAATATAAAATTTCCACCGAATCGAGCTATCGCTTTGAGCGCGGCGTCAATCGTGATACCGTGACGCTTGCTTCGCGCCGCGCGACGGATCTGATTGTGGAGTGGACCGGAGGCAGTGAGGGCGCTGTCCTCGAGATTTCAAAAATTCCCTCGGAAAAACAAAAAAAAATCACAGTGCGCGTTTCCCAAGTGGACGCGCTTTTAGGATTTAAGGTTCCGGCCTCACGCATGATTCAAATTTTAAAAAATTTGGGCATCCCGTCGGTGGCGCAAGGTGTTGGAAAAATCGTGGTCACGCCGCCTTCGTTTCGCCGGGACATCACGCAGGAAGCGGATTTGATCGAAGAGATTTTAAGAATCGAAGGTTTTGATAAAGTTCCTTCGGCGATTCCCATCACGCGCCATGTGCTTGGGAATTATCGCGATAAAAAAGCGCCGGCGCAGTTTGAGCTTAAAAAATTTTTAGCGGCGATGGGCTTTCAGGAAATCATCACCTACAGTTTTTTATCCAAAAAAGCGGTGGAGGACAGTGGGTTCACGGTGGATTCCAAGATTCAAAAAATCATGAACCCTGTGAGCGCGGACTTGGAATATTTTCGTCCCAGCTTGTTCACAGGCGCTCTTCAGACGGTTCTTTTCAACGCGCATCGCAAGGTTTCTTCCTTGAAATTGTTCGAAATCGGCAACCGGCATCTGAATGGCAAGGAAGAGACGGTGCTCGGGATCACACTTTACGGCGCCTCCGAGGAAAATTGGCAACACAAGCAAGAAGCTTCGTTTTATGATCTAAAAGGAATCGTTGAAAATATTTTTCATCATTTGCAAATCGCTCAATGGGAATGGAAAAACGCCGGTTCCAACTCCATTTTTGACGATCACGCCGCGCTTTTTGTTTCCCAAGAGTTGACCGCGGGTATCGGCAAAGTATCTGGCACTATTTTAAAAAAATGGGATCTCACGAAAGACGTTTTTTATACGGAAATTATTTTAGACCGCATTCTTTCGGAGGATGGTCTTAAAAAATCATCGCGTGTTCAACCGGTGCCCAAATTTCCCTCGGCGCGGCGTGATGTGGCGTTTGTATTGGATCGCGCGGTGCCGGTTGAGTCTCTTGCCAATCTTATGCGTGAAACCGCCAAGCCTTTTGTCAAAGACGTCACACTATTTGATCAGTACATCGGAAAAAATATTCCCGCAGGAAAACGGAGCCTCGCTTTTTCTTTGGAATATCAAAAAGAAAACGCGACTTTCACCGATGAAGAAATTAATGGGCTCCAACGCCGCGTGATGGATTCGCTCAAAGAGCGTTATCAAGTCGAGTTTCGTTCCTAGTGAATCGCCAGCAGTGGATTCTTTGGATCGGCGCGGTCGCGGGCGTGGTTTTGCCGTTTTTCAATATTCCGTTGATACTTAAAATCATTAAAAGAAAAAGTTCGGGCGATTTTAGTCTCTCTTGGGCGATCGGGGTCTGGGTTTGCATTGTTCTCATGACGCCGCACGCGCTACTATCGGAAGATTTCGCGTTTCGCGCCTTCGGTGTTGTCAATATTGTCTTCTTTTCCGCCGTTCTTTTTTTTATTTTAAAATACCGTCCAAAGGCTTAGAATGAGATCCAGAAATATCACAAAATTAATGTCAGGCCAAGGGAGTCTAGTACCCATGAGAAATATGAGAAAATTTTTTATTTTCGTTTTAGTGCTTTTTTGTTTGTCCTTGAGCCCCAGTGCCTCTGTAAAGGCGGAAACACTCCAGGCAGGCCAACCGGCCGTTGACGTGTCGCGTTCTCAGGACAACTCTCAAACGTCCGATCCTGAACGGGGACAAGAACTTCTGGAAATTTGGAAAGACCATGTCCGCACGCTGACCAAAGAGCGCGACGAAGCTTATAAGGAGATCGATACCTTAAAGTCTCAGACGGCTAAACAGCAATTTGCGGTAGAAGTGGCACCAATTTCGACTATTAAAAATCCTAATTCTTTTAATGGCAGTGAGTTACAGTCAAAGTTAGAAGTTTTAAATACTCAGATAACCTCTATCCAGTCCGAAAAAGAGGCCTTGGCTCAACAAAGAGAAGAGGCTTTTAATCAATTGCAGGGATTGCAAGCCAGAAATCGTGACCTGGAGTCTCAACTCCGCGCGATCAAAAGCCAAATCAGCAAGCCCAAGCCCGCCGCGGTGGGAACAGCCGAGGTGGATGTCCAGAAATTACGTCTAGAAAAGCAAAACGCCGATCAGCGTGTTCAGATTTTACAAGCGCGTGTCAAAGAACTGGAAAGCCGTGCGGTATCCCCGGAAGAACCTCGGGATCTTTCCGCCAATGAATATGTGATTCAGATTGAAGCGCTCAAATCCCGCAACGAAACGCTGCAAGCCAAGCTTCAAAGCGCTCAAGCGTCCGATGGCGAATTTAAAGATGCCAGAAGTTATTTGACGTCTCAGTTAGAAGAAGCTCAAGCGGCCAACAAAGATCTTTTGAAAGAAAAAGAAGAGATGCAGTTGAGCATGGACGCCTCCACGGCCAAAATCGATTCACTCGCACTTCAAAATAAAAAACTTCAAAGCGAAATGGATGTGATGCGTTCGATTAAAAATGACATTGTCAAAGAACGCGCTTCCAAAAGCGATTTGCAATCGACGCTGGATAAAGCGCGCGGCGAGATCGTGATGTTGGAATCGGAAAAACAAGAAGTGCAAAAAACATTTGATGAAACCAAGAATGAATACGAAGATCAGATCGCGAAACTCACGGATTCCAACAACGCGCTTCAAGCGGAAAATAAACGCCTGCAGTTAGCGGAAGAAGAAGTCCAAAAAGCCACGGCCGATCGCGATGATTTCTTGAAAGAAAAAGAGTCGATGAACAATGAATACAAGGGACTCGAGAGCCGTTACAAGAGACGCGACGCGGACTATGTTCAAGCGTTGGGACGGATCAGTGATCTTGAGAAAGCCGCCGCGGTTTTAAAAAGAACGCACGCGGAATCAGGAGCGGCGATTGCTAAATTGGAAAATCAGCTGAAAACCACAGAGGCGAAACTCAGCGCGCGCGAAGAAAGTCTCGCGACATTGAACGAGCGCGTGAAGGAGCTGAATGAAGCCAACCAGGCCGTCAAGAGTCAGGAAGCCAAATATCAAAAAACGATCGCGGAATTACAGGCCAATCTCGCGGCCAATCTCGCCGATATGCAAAATTTAAAATCTAATTTTGAATCGTATCTGGAATCCTTAGTTTCCAGTTTTGATGACCGGCAAAAAACAAAACAAGCTTAATTTCCCTGCGGTGCTCGTGGATCATGAGCGTCCAATAATTGCGGATCCAATACTCATCAAACCAGGGAGCTGATCTCGCGGCGCTGGTGAGTCGCTTTTCGCAAGAAAAGATGACCTAAAGGCGTCCGGTTGGTTCCCGCCCTTGTCTAGTAGGGTTCAGCAAAAGCGGCGCGGCAGCACGGCACAGGCGGGGCCCTCATTCTAAAATAGTTTCTTTGCCACGTCGATTCCGAGCACGTGTTCAGGCGACGGATCCTGTCACCGGACAGCCCCATGGGTGCTCGTCCAGAAGCAGAAATTTTTTTAAACATTTTTAAAAAAATTTCATGGACTGCGCGCCCACGGGGCGCCCCGTCCGGTGCCACCCGTCGCTAGCTCTAATGATTGGAAGTAGTAAGAAATAATTTTTTCATTCGTGCGAGTAAAATAAAATGGATTTGTTTCAGGCGGAAAAGAAAGTTAATTCGAAGAAGACGGAGCCGTTGGCGGCGAGGATGAGGCCGGCGTCGCTTAAAGAATATGTGGGGCAGTCGCATATTTTGGGTTCCGGGAAACTTTTGACGCGGGCGATTGAGTCGGATAAGATTTCTTCGTTAATTTTGTACGGGCCTCCCGGTACCGGAAAAACGACGCTCGCGGGTGTTATTTCTAACGAGACCAAATCCTTTTTTGAGCCTCTCAACGCGGTCACAAGCAATGTGGCGGAGATGCGAAAGGTGATCGACGCGGCCAAAAAACGTTTTGATCTTTCCGGCCAGCGCACGATTCTTTTTATCGACGAAATCCACCGTTTTAACAAAGCCCAGCAAGATATTTTGATGCCGGATGTGGAAAAAGGGAACCCCATTTTGATTGGGGCAACTACCCATAATCCATTTTTCTCCATTGTTCCAGCCCTTCTTTCCCGTTCCCTGGTGTTTGAACTTAAGCCATTGTCATAAAATGAGTTAAAGACTATCTTAAAAAACTCGTTAGTCGACAAAATAAATGGATTTGGCACTATTTCTGTCAAAGTTGATGAAGACGCTTTGAATTTTTTGGCCAAAATTTCAGATGGGGATGCCCGCCGTGCACTCAATGCCCTAGAACTGGGTATTTTGACGACTAAATCTGCCAATTCAGAAGTGCATTTGACTCGAAGCATTGCGGAAGAGTCTATTCAGAAGAAAGCCGTGGTCTATGACGCGGATGGTGATCAGCACTATGACACCATTTCCGCATTTATCAAGTCGATGCGCGCTTCGGACACGGACGGAGCGTTGTCGTATCTGGCAAAAATGCTTTACGCCGGGGAAGATACCCGTTTTATCGCGCGGCGAATGGTGATTTTTGCCTCGGAAGATATTGGCAACGCGGATCCGATGGCGTTGGTGTTGGCCAACGCGACTTTGCAGGCAACTGAGTTTGTGGGCATGCCGGAAGCACGCATTATTTTTTCTCAAACCGTGATTTATTTAAGTCGCGCGACTAAATCTAAAGAAGCTTATTTAAAGATTGAGGAATCTCTTCAAAAAATCACTTCTGATCGCACCCCACCGGTTCCGGACGCGTTGAAAAATCGACACGTTCCTTGACATCTTTAAGTCCTTTCTCTAGAATACATTAGAAGATAAATCTTAATGAAAAAACTTACTCCCTTCATGGTGGGTTTTGCTCTTTTTTTCTCAGTTTTTTGTTACGCTGAGGAGTCCCTCAATTCCTTTCAACAAGAAATCGTTTACGCCAAACAAAAACAGCAAAGTATCGCCCAAAAAATGGACAGCGTGAATGTCGCGCTCGATCAAGAAAAATCCGTGTATTTAGAAAAAGAAGCGCAGGATTTGATCACGGAACTGACGCGAAGCGGTTATGAACAGGGGCCTAAAGAAATAAAATTAACCCCTTCGACTCAAAAACCTCAACAAACATCGCCGCTCGCCGCGCCTGTCGCCGAAAAACCAAAAGCAAAAAAAGGATGGTTTGCTCCTAAGTATCGAGAGCCCAAACTTTCTGAGGGCCAAATGCTTTACAAGGTCGCCGTTTCTGACGGGAAAATTACGGTAGAGGAGGCTGTGGAAATTGGTTTGGCCAATAATTTGCAAACCAAATCCGCCGCGCAGAAAATCGAAGTCGCCAAGTCCAAACGCAATGAAGCCAGCCGTGCGCTTTTTCCAACGGTGCAATTGGTCGCGGTTTTGCCAAATAGTTCCGGAGGTAAACAACCCTCCACGACACAGCCCACTCCGCGTACTTTTAGAACGCAAAGCTATAAAGTCAATGTGAACCAGCCGCTTTATTACGGCGGAGAATTAATTCTTACCGCCAAACAAGCGGATGAAAATGTGCGTAATGCCGAAGCAGAATACGCAAAAGCCAAAAATGAATTTGTTCAACAAGTTCGCAGCGCCTATTACGGAGCCGTCAAAGCGGAGTACAACGTCGAGTACGAAGTCGCACTTTATAATCAAACCAATGTTGTTTACAAGCGTATTCTCGACGCGCACCGTGAAAAAGTAATATCAGAAGTGGAGTATCTGAATACGGAATCCCAGTATCATCAAGTTTTTTTCCAAATGGAATCGGCCAACAATGATCTTTTGTCCGCCAATATTTCTTTAGTGCAAACCATCGGATTAAATGCCAAAGAGCCTTTGCCTTTGGATTTGAAATTAAATTTTGAGAAAAAAGAATTAAATTTTGAGGATCTTTTGGAGCAAGGTTACAAATACAATCCCGATTTGAAAGCCAAAGAATTTACACGAGAATCCGCCAAATATGGATTGGAAGTGTACGCCGCTAAAAAAAGACCACACTTTGATCTTCGTGGTTCTTACGGGACATCCGGTGAAGGTATTTTGGACGATGCGACTTATTCCACCTTTACGAGCGAAGACACGCCTACACCCACTCGTGGCATTAATGACAAGTTGGAGGTTAATCAAGAAAAGGAATGGTTTTTTGGTATCAAAGGCAGTATGCCTCTGGGTCCCAACTCCGTGGAATGGGAGCAGGTCAAACACGTGTATGCGCCTTCGGTGATTTCTCCGACCGGCGGCTCAGAGGATTGGAGCCAAAAACTGACTTTCAATATCATGGATAAATTTGCTGAAATTACGGATGAAAAAAGCGCGCGCGGCGCGTTGCTCCAAGCGGAAGCGGATCTCGACAAAACCAAAAATGAACTCACGCTCAAGATCCGAGAAGATTATTACAACATTCAAAAATCATTGATTCAAATCGATTCGTCGATTGCCAAGATCCGTTATCAAGAAAAACAAAATTCCATTTTGGAGTATCTGGTGGGACTCCAAGAATCGCAACCCGCGAATCTGATCGAGGGCTATATCGAATTAACACAGGACAAATTTTCATTCATCCAAGCCGTGGTTGATTACAACCTGGCGGTCTCAAGTCTCGGCGTGTCGCTGGGAGATCCGAATATTTTTTCTAAGAAAGGTTCAGAACCCTCATGAAAATAAAACGTCTCATTCCGATTTTAGCGGTGATTGTCGCGTTATTTTTTATCGCGTCGTTTGTCAAAAATAATATCAGTTGTGTCGGCGGTTTTCCGGTATTAAAAAAACACAAAAAAGACGCGGAGAAAAAAACGGCGGCTGAAATTCCCCCGCCCGTCAAAGTTTACAAAGTCGCGCATGTGAGTTTTCGCGACACCTTGCCGTCGTTGGGTACGATCAAAGGCTTCCGGGAGTATGACTTGCGATTTCCGACGGCGGGAAATATCGAGTACATCAATTTCAAAGAGGGGGAGCGCATCACGCAGGGCGATATTATCGCCAGTCTTGATCAGAAAGAGGCGCTGCTCAAACTCGAATACGCCAAAATCGAGATGGAAAAACAGGCCAAACTTTTTGAGTTGGGCAATATCGTGGAAACCAAGCTCAAACAATCCCAGCTGGAGTATCAATCCGCCAAGGTGGAGCTTGAAAAAACCAATCTCATCGCTTTCAGCGACGGCTACATGGGCGCGTTGGAAGTGGACAAAGGTTCTTATGTGACTCCGCAGGACAAGGTGGGAGCTTTTGTGGACATCAAAGACGTTTACATTGAATTTGGAATCATCGAAAAAGATATTCCCAAGGTTAAAGAAGGGCAAAATGTCGAGGTCACCGTCGAGTCTTACCCCGATCAGGTGTTCAAAGGAAAAATCGATTCTGTGGCGCCCATTGTGGAAGGCCGCTCCCGCACGGTGAAGGTGCGTTCGAAGCTTTCAAATGTGGATGAAAAAATAAAACCCGGTATGTTCGGGCGCGTGAATGTGCTGGTGTATGAAAAAGAAAACGCGCTCGTGATTCCGAGCTCGAGCTTCAAGAAAAAAGAAGATCAGTACTTGGTGTTTGTGGTGCATCCCGAAGAATCCGCGGAGTTGGCGCCGAAAGAAGCGGCCAAACCCGGTGAAGAGAAAACAGAATCCGCTTTTGGAACCGTGGAAACCCGGACGATTGAGATCGCGTACGCGACTCCGGACGCGATTGAAGTCAAAGAAGGTTTGGAAGAAGGCGATCAAGTCATCGTCGATGTCGAGCAAGAATTTCAAGACAACGCTAAAGTGGAAATCACCGAAACCCAAGAGGGAATCTTCTAGGTGGCCCTGTGAGCCTTCCCGAAATTTCCATACGTCGGCCCATTACCACCCTGATGGTGTATATCGGGGTGTTTCTTTTCGGGGCGATTTCCTTTTCGCTTTTATCGCGCGATCTTTTTTCGCCGATTTCTTACCCGCAATTGTCGATTGTCACGCCTTATGAAAACGCGGCGCCTGAAGAAATTGAAACGCTGATCACCAAGCCCATCGAAGAAGCGGTGGGCGGTATCTCGGTACTGCGTAAAGTCACCTCGATTTCCAAAGAAGGTTTGTCGCTCGTCGTCGCCGAATTTGGTTGGAATCAAAATATGGATTTCGCGTCGCTACAGGTGCGCGAAAAAATTGATCTCATCAAAGAACGCTTGCCGCGCGACGCGGCTGAACCGATCGTCAAAAAAAATAATCCGTTTGAATTGCCGGTCATGCTCATCAGCATTTCCTCGAAAGAACGCTCGCCGATTCAGCTCAGAGAAGTCGCGCGGAAGTGGTTTAAGGACGAACTTGAAAAAATTCACGGTGTCGCGTCCGCGACAATTTCCGGCGGCGCGGAGGAACAGATTTTAGTCGATGTGGATCAGGCGAAGCTGCGCGCTTCCGGTATTTCCATCGTCGAGGTGTCGGACGCCGTTGGCGCCGCCAATCTTAATTATCCCGGCGGCACCATCAAAGAAAGTTTTTATGAATACCTCGTGCGTACTCTCGGGGAATTTAAGCACATGGAAGAAGTGGGGCAGGTACCGGTCAAGCGCGAAAATTTGAAAGGCTCCAAAGATCCCCGTTTTGAGGACATGAATTCCAAAGACCCTTCCAATCGTCTTGTGCTTTTAAAAGACGTCGCGGAAATCAATCGTTCCATGAAAGAGCGCACCAGCTTTTCGCGTTTTAATTCCGTCGATAACGTGACGATCGCGATTCAAAAACAAGCCCAGGCCAATACGGTGCAGGTGACTGGCGGTATTTTGAAGCGCTTGTCGGATTTAAAAGAACAGCTTCCCAAAGACATTCAAGTCGATATTATTTCCGATCAGTCCAAGTCTATCTAAGGCGCTCTCGGGGGCGTCGGCTCTTCGGCGTGGCAGGGCATGCTTTTGGCGTATTTGGTGCTCGTGGTTTTCCTCAAAGATTTTAAAATGTCGAGTCTTGT
>JAHFFN010000056.1 GCA_023247915.1 Candidatus Omnitrophota bacterium | reverse complement strand
GGTTCGGAAAAACGTCGGCGCCATATCAGCACGCGCAGTCTTCGGTGTTTCGCGCCGTTGAAAATCGCGTGAATGTGGTACGCGCGGCCAATACCGGCTATTCCTGCTTCATCTCGCCCGAAGGAAGGATTTTGTCGGCGGTGGAGGACAACGGACAGGAAATTTTCGTGAGCGGCCACAAGACCCAAGATCTCGTCATCAAAAGAACCCCCTCGTTCTACACGCGTTTCGGCGATGTTTTCATTCTCCTGATTGCCGGTTTGTGTTTTCTCGCTTACCAGGATAAGCATAAGAGAAGTCAATATTCGAAGCTTTGATTTTGCTAACAAACAAACTGCATGAAAGTAGTGCAAACTTTAGTTTGCTAAATCACATTGATTGCACATCCTCTCGTATCGGTTGTATTCTGTAAGCCTCCAAGTAGAAAAAAGTAGGTCAGGTTTAAACCTGACCTACTTTTTTCTGGCCGATACACCCCTCCGGAAGGTGTTTTCTGGGTATTTTGAATTCTACCTGAATTACGCAAACTGAAGTTTGCGCTACCCTTAACCGTGGGTTTGTTAGCCACAGCGGCAAGCTATCCCCCTAATTGACATCCCCGATTTGTCTCTATATAATCAATATTTTAATATAACTTTACTAAAATAAATGAGTTACGAGAAGGGTGAGCGGTGGAAGAGTCCAACGATTTGATGAAGGAGCGCTTAAAGAAGCTTAAATCCATTGAAGAGATGGGTGTGGATCCCTTTGGAGGCAAATTTCCGAAGGAGGCGATGATTGCTCAGATCGTGACCGGCTTTGAAGAGAATAAGCGTGTGTGCACGGCGGGTCGTTTATCGGCCATGCGCGCGATGGGCAAAACCAATTTTTGTGATTTAAAAGACGAGACCGGCCGCATTCAGCTCTTTGTGAAAGCCGACAAGTTGAGTCCTGAGAGCGCCCAACTTTTTGAGCGCTTGGATATCGGCGACATCGTGGGCGCCGAAGGTGAACTTTTTAAAACCAAGACCGGTGAAATTTCTATCCGCGTTGACAAGCTCACCCTTTTATCCAAAAGTCTCCGTCCGATGCCTGAAAAATGGCATGGCCTAAAAGATGTCGAGGTGCGTTATCGCCGCCGTTATCTGGATCTCATCGCCAATGACGAATCCAAAGAAATTTTTAAGAAAAGATCCTTGATTGTGCGTTCGGTGCGCGGCGCGTTGGACAACAAAGGCTATCTGGAAGTGGAGACGCCGATGATGCATACGATTCCGGGCGGTGCGGCGGGTAAACCTTTCAAAACTCATCACGAAGCGCTGGGCATGGATCTTTTTTTACGCGTGGCGCCGGAACTTTATCTCAAACGTCTTTTGGTCGGCGGTTTTGACAAAGTATATGAGATTAATAAAAGTTTTCGCAATGAGGGAATTTCCACGCGTCACAATCCGGAATTTACGATGCTGGAAGTGTACACCGCCTATCAAGACGTGAACGACGTGATGGATCTTACCGAAGAGATTGTCAAAAAAGCGGCGATGGATGTTTTTGGAACTTTGAAAATCACCCACGGTGACTCCACGCTCGACTTGTCGAATTGGGAACGCGTTTCTTTTGCGACGCTCATGAAGGAAAATTTTAATATCAGTCCGGATGACGAATTGCCGATGTGGGTGGAAAAGCTTAAGAAAAAAGGCGTGAAGGTGGAAGGGAAAGATGTGTCGCGCACCCAGCTAGTGAATATTGTCGGCGAGCTTTTAGAGCCCGGCGCGGACTCGGCCAAAAAGAACCGCCCGGTTTTTGTGACGGATTATTTCACCGAACTTTGTCCGCTTGCCAAAAAGAACCGTAAAAATCCGTTGATCAGCGAACGCTTTGAGCTTTTTGTCAACGGCATGGAAATCGCCAACGGTTATTCCGAGCTCAACAATCCTATCGAACAGCGCGAGCGCTTTTTGGAAGAGCTCAAAGAAAAAGGCAAGGAGGCGACCAGTGACGTCATCGATGATGATTTTCTTTTGGCGCTGGAATACGGCATGCCTCCCGCGGGAGGACTTGGTATCGGCATTGACCGCCTGGTTATGCTCTTGACCGGACAGCCGTCCATTCGCGAAGTCATTTTATTTCCCCAGATGAAAAAAGACGCTTGAGCTACGAGTTTTTGATCGCCAAACGTTATATTTGGTCCAAACGCCGTCACCCCTTCGTTGGGGTGGTGAGCACGATTTCCATACTTGGCATCGCCGTGGGTGTGGCGGCGCTGATTGTGGTGCTGGCGGTGATGAACGGTTTTGACGAAGACTTAAAATCCCGCATTGTCGGCATGCGCGCGCATGTGGTGATTCAAAAAGACGGTGCTTTCGACAACGCCCCGTCGATGATTCAAAATCTTGAAAATATTTCTCAGGTCGCGGGCGCAGCTCCGTTTGTCGAAGGTCAGGCGATTTTACAAAAAGGGGAATGGGGCAGTGGCGTTTTGGTGCGCGGCGTGGACATTGCCAAAGAAAAAAAAGTTTCCAAATTTTTTAGTTATTTGACGCAAGGCGATTTGAATCATCAAAAAGACGGCGCGGTGCTTGGGGTGGAATTGGCCAAGCGGCTCGGCGCCAGCATCGGTTCCGAGTTTGAACTATTCACCCAAGGCAGTGAAAAACCCTTGCACTATCGTGTGCAGGGTATTTTTAATTCGGGGCTCTATGATTATGACGCGAATCTGCTTTTTTTAAATCTTGAAAACGCGCAGGATCTTTTTCATTTAAATAATTCGGTGACCGGCATTTCAGTTTATTTGAAAGACGCCAATTCGGCGACCTTGGTGAAATTGGCGATTCAAAAATCGCTGGGGTATCCGTATGACGTGCGCACATGGATGGAGCTGAATAAAACGCTTTTTGGCGCGCTCAAACTTGAGAAGACGGTGATGTTTTTGATTTTGGCGCTGATTATCCTGGTGGCCAGTTTGAATATTGCCGGAAGCCTCACAATTTTGGTGATGGATAAAACCAAAGACATCGGAGTTTTAAAAGCGTTGGGAGCCACGCCCTCTGGCATTTTAAAAATCTTTTTGATCGACGGTCTTTTGATCGGCGTCGCCGGTGCCGCAGCGGGACTGGCGGCTGGAACGGGCATTTGCCTAATTTTAAAAAAATACTCGTTCGTCGAGCTGCCTCGGGAAATTTATTATTTCGACAAATTGCCGGTGCAGATGAATCTGACGGATGCGCTAGCCATTTTTGGCGTCGCGGTAGGCTTGAGCCTCTTATCCGCCTGCTACCCGGCTCGGATGGCGGCGGGGCTCGACCCGGTAAAGGCTCTGCGCTATGAGTGAAAATCAAACAGTTATTGAAGCTTCGGGGATCAGCAAGGTATACTGGGATGGGAGTCGCAAGCTTAGTGTTTTGAACAACATCTCGTTTTCTGTACGGCAGGGCGAGGGGGTCGCGATTCTGGGGCCTTCAGGTTGCGGCAAGACAACACTCCTGAATATTTTATCGGGGCTGGACACACCCAGTTCCGGGACGGTGAAGTTTGGGGATGTGTCGCTGGGCGCTTTGAACGAAAAGCAAAAAGCTGATTTCCGGGGGCGTCAGATCGGGTTTGTGTTTCAGTTTTATCATTTGTTGGGAGAGCTCACGGCGCTAGAAAATGTATTGCTCCCGGCGATGATACGCAAAGGATCGGCCGGTGACCAGACGGCTCAAAAAGCCCAGTCGCTTTTGGAGCGTGTGGGTCTCAAAGAAAGAGCAACTCATTTTCCTTCGGAACTTTCGGGGGGCGAACAGCAGAGAGTCGCGATCGCGCGGGCGCTGATGAATGATCCGCAGATTCTTTTTTGCGATGAGCCGACAGGAAATCTGGACGCGGCGATGGGCGCGGGAATCGCGGAATTGATACGGGATTTTTTTAGGGATCAAAAGAAAACAGTCGTGCTCGTGACGCATGACGAAAAAATTGCTAAAATAGCAGATCGTATCTGGAATCTTTCCAACGGTCAGTGGGAGAAATAATCGATGGGTCTTAAAATTTATTTGGACGGCAAGTTGGTGGAAAAAGCGGACGCTGTGGTGAGCGTGTTTGATCACGGCCTGTTGTATGGCGATGGTGTTTTTGAAGGCATTCGTTCCTACAATGGACTTGTTTTTAAACTCAAAGAGCATCTGGATCGTTTGTACGAATCTGCGCACACGCTGATGATCGAGATCCCTCTTTCCAAAGACGCGATGGAAAAAGCGGTGCTGGAAACGCTCAAAGCCAACAAACTGACCGACGCTTACATTCGCCTGGTGGTGACGCGCGGCGTCGGAGACTTGGGATTGGATCCGCGCAAATGTCACAAGGCCACGATTTTTATTATTGCGGATAAAATCGCATTGTATCCCAAAGAATTTTATGAAAAAGGTCTGACGCTGGTGACAGTGCCGACAGTGCGCAATCATCCGGAAGCGCTAAATCCTCAGCTTAAGACCTTGAATTATCTCAACAACATTCTCGCCAAGATAGAGGCGACCAACGCGGGCGTGAATGAAGCGATTTTGCTGAACGCTCAAGGACATGTCACCGAATGTACCGGTGAAAATATTTTTTATGTTCGCGGCAAGAAGCTCGCGACGCCTCCGCCGTATGTGGGAATCCTAAAGGGGATTACCCGTGACGCGGTGATGGCTTTGGCCGGCAGCTTGAACTTGGAAGTGGTGGAAGAGGTTTTTACGCGTCATGACCTTTATACGGCTGACGAAGTGTTTTTGACCGGCACGGCCGCGGAAATTGTTCCCGTGGTCAAAATTGACAATCGACCGATCGGTAATGGAAAACCTGGACAGAAAACACTGGCGCTCATCAAAGAGTTCCGGAAAATCACCGCTCGCGACGGCGTGCGGTACGAGATCTAAATGAATCTTTGCGACGAATGTGGAAAAAATAAGGCGACGGTTCATTTGACGGAAATCGTCAATGACCAGATCACCAAACTTAATCTTTGCGAGGAATGCGCGAAGAAAAAGGGTTCGGATGTCGAGCAGCATTTCGGCATCGCCGATCTTTTATCCGCTTTGTCTGACGTGGAAGGCGGCCAGCCAAGCCAACCTCAAGTGCCTGCCGCGACTGGCAGCAGTGGCCCGGCGGTTAAAAATAAATGCATGGCTTGCGGGCTCACGTATGAAGATTTTAAAAAAGTCGGGCGTTTGGGTTGTAGCGAATGTTACGGTGCGTTCAAAGTCAGTTTGGCGCCGCTTCTAAAAAGAATTCACGGCGCGGTACTGCACACCGGCAAATCACCGAGCCCCATGTCGCTCAAAGAACTCAAGGTCAATACCAAGCTTTATGATGAGCTGGACGCGGCAAAGGCGGATCTGCTTAAAGCCGTCAAGAAAGAAGAGTTTGAGGAAGCCGCGGCGCTCCGGGACAAAATCAAGTTTTTAGAAAAAAAATTAAAAGACGCCGGCAAGGAATCGCTGGGAGGCCACAAGGCATGAAAGTGGACGCGCTCTTAAAACAAACTTGCGAATGGTTGCGTGGCACCGGTCCCAATTCGGACATCGTGATGAGTTCGCGTATTCGTATCGCGCGCAATTTGGATAAAGTGCCATTTTCTCACTGGGCTTCCAAGAAACAGGAAAAGGAAACGCTGGAGCTATTAGAAGGTTCGGTGTTGGGCGCGGATTTGATGAAGGGCAGTCTTTTGGTTCGCATGTCTGAGATCGATGATGTGGACAAACAATTTTTGCTGGAACGGCATTTGATCAGCCGCGAGCTCATGGTGCGGCCGGAGTCCAAGACGGCGGTGGTGGGTGACAAAGAAATTATCAGCGTCATGATCAACGAGGAAGACCATCTTCGCGTTCAGGTGATGCAGTCGGGATTTAATTTGCAGGAATGCTGGCGCATTGCCAGTCGCTTGGATGACATGCTTCACAAAAAATTAAAATTTGCTTATCACAATGATTGGGGTTATTTGACGGCTTGCCCGACAAACACCGGCACGGGTCTTCGCGCGTCAGTGATGCTTCACTTGCCGTCACTGGTGATGACCAAGCAGATCACACGCGTTTTGCAGGCGATCACCAAGCTCGGAATGACGGCTCGCGGTCTTTACGGAGAGGGAACCGAAGCGGAAGGTAATTTTTTCCAGATTTCCAATCAAATTACGCTCGGATCCGCTGAAGAAGACATTATCGACAATCTAGAGAGAATCATCCGCCAAGTAATTGGCCACGAAGAAAACGCACGGAAAACATTGATGAAACAAAACCGGGAAATTTTGCAGGACAAGATTTGGCGTTCCAACGGAACGCTCAAGAGCGCGCATATCATCAACACCAAAGAAACGCTGACGCTTTTATCGATGGTGCGTTTGGGAGTAGATATGGGACTTATTTCCGATATCGACCGGCGCGCGGTGAATGAACTTTTTATTTTGACTCAACCGGCGCATTTACAAAAAATTGAAGCGAGGATTTTGAGTTCGGCCCAGCGCGACATCAAGCGGGCTAATTTGATTCGCAGGCGTTTAGAAGGCAAATAAACTTCGGACTATTATTTTAATTAAACGGAGACAATCCCATGTTTAATAAATTTACAGAACGCGCCAGAAAAGTCATTCTCTTGGCCAAGCAAGAAGCCAAGCGATTTAATCACGATTACATTGGAACCGAGCATGTGTTGCTAGGTCTTTTGCGCGAAGGCGAGGGAGTGGCCGCCGCGGTGTTGCAAAGTTTAGGGATGAATTTAAACAACATCCGTCTGGAAGTGGAGAAATTGGTGCAAATCGGACCTCAGACCGTGGTCTCCGGTGATTTGCCATTCACCCCCAAGGCTAAAAAAGTGATGGAACTCGCGATGGAAGAGGCTAGAACACTTGGCCACAACTACATTGGCACCGAACATCTGCTGCTCGGCTTGATTCGCGAAGGCGAAGGGGTCGCTAGCCAGGTGTTTATGAATATGGGTTTGGATCTGGAAAAGGTTCGCGAAGAAGTGATCAAGCTTTTGGGATCCACAACACCGGGATCGCAATTTGCTCAGCAAAATCCCGGACCCGCGCAGGCACCTGCCAGCGGCTCGAGCTCTAAAACAAAAACTCCCGCGCTTGACGCGTTTGGAAGAGATTTGACCAAACTGGCCAAAGACGGAAAATTGGATCCGGTGATCGGCCGTGATGACGAGATCGACCGCGTGATGCAGACTTTATCCCGCCGCCGGAAGAATAATCCGGTGCTTTTAGGGGAAGCGGGCGTCGGAAAATCCGCGATTGTCGAAGGGTTGGCGCAAAAAGTAATCTCCAATGATGTGCCTGAAATTTTAAAAAATAAACGCGTGATCACGCTAGATTTGGCGCTCATGGTGGCGGGCACCAAGTACCGCGGCCAATTTGAAGAGCGTATCAAGGCCGTGATGGATGAGATCAAGCGTTCCGAAAATATTATTATTTTTGTCGACGAACTTCATACCTTGGTTGGCGCCGGCGGCGCGGAGGGCGCGATTGACGCGTCCAATATTTTAAAGCCGGCCCTGGCGCGCGGCGAGATTCAATGCATCGGCGCGACAACACTGGATGAATACCGCAAATACATCGAAAAAGATTCCGCGCTGGAGAGACGTTTTCAAACCATTATGGTGGAGCCGCCTTCCGTGGATGAGACGGTGTTGATTTTGCGCGGTCTTCGCGACAAATACGAAACGCATCACAAGGTAAAGATTTTGGATTCGGCGCTGGAAGCGGCCGCGAAGTTGTCCGATCGTTATATCGCCGGCCGGTTTTTGCCGGACAAGGCGATTGACGTGATCGATGAAGCCGGCGCTCACGCGCGTCTTTCCACGCACACCGCCCCTCAAGAAATCAAAGATCTTGAGAAGAAGATGGAACTTTTGAAGCGTGAAAAAGAGGACACCATCAAAGAACAGGATTTTGAAAAGGCCGCGGCTCTTCGTGACCAAGAGCGCGAACTGCGGAAGCTTTTGGATAAAACCAAAAAAGAATGGGTGGAGTCCCGCAACAAAATCGAGCTCGAGATCGGCGAGGAAGAAATCGCACAAGTGATCGCCAAGGCAACGGGCATTCCTATTTCTAAATTGGAAGAAAAAGAAAGCGCGCGTCTGATGCGCGCCGAAGAAGAATTAAAAAAGCGCGTGGTGGGTCAGGATGAAGCCATCGCGTCGATCGCGCACGCGATCCGTCGTTCCCGTGCGGGACTCAAAGATCCGCGTCGTCCGATCGGTTCTTTTATATTTCTGGGGCCGACCGGTGTGGGCAAAACTCTTTTAGCTCGGGCGCTGGCGGAATTTATGTTTAATGATGAAAACGCACTGATTACTTTTGACATGTCCGAGTACATGGAAAAGTTTAATGTGTCGCGTCTGGTCGGAGCTCCTCCGGGTTATGTGGGTTATGAAGAGGGAGGCCAGCTGACCGAACGTGTGCGCCGCCGTCCGTATTGCATCGTGCTTCTCGACGAAATCGAAAAAGCGCATCCGGATGTGTTCAACATGCTGCTTCAGGTGTTGGAAGAAGGCCGTTTGACCGACTCCTTGGGTCGCAAAGTCGATTTTAGGAATGTCATGCTCATCATGACTTCCAATATCGGCGCAGATCTTTTAAAGAAACAGGGAAGTATCGGTTTCAAGGGCGGTGTGGTGGAGTCGCTCAGTGAATACAAAGACATGAAAACCAGATTGCTGGATGAAACCAAAAAGGTTTTCAAGCCTGAGTTCATCAACCGTGTCGATGAAATCGTGGTGTTCCGCAAGCTTCGAATCGAAGAGCTCGAACAAATTATCGACATCGAAGTGATGGGACTTGTGAAGCGCTTGGGCGAACGAGGCATCAGCATTCAATTGGATAAAAGCGCCAAAGATTTTCTGATCGCCAAAGGATTTGATCAGATGTACGGCGCCCGCCCGCTCAAGAGAACCTTACAGCGTTATTTGGAAGATCCGATTGCCGAGGAGAT
>JAHFFN010000016.1 GCA_023247915.1 Candidatus Omnitrophota bacterium | reverse complement strand
AGTGATTTTCCTTGGCGGCGAGTGGAAGCCACCAAAATCACAAAGTCCTGCACCGCCCCGCCGAGCACCACTCCCACCACGATCCATAGAAGCCCCGGCAAATAACCAAACTGCGCCGCCAACACCGGCCCAATCAAAGGACCAGCGCCGGAAATCGCCGCGAAATGATGTCCAAAAAGCACCCATTTGGACATGGGATAATAATTATGTTCGTCACGATGCGTGTGAGCGGGAGTTTTGGCCGCGGCATCCAGCGCAAATACTTTGGCGGCCAAAAAAGCGCTGTAATAGCGGTAGCTAATAGTGAAAATACCCAAAGTTAGAACCATCAAAGGAAGCGCGCGCATAGGATTTAGCTTACTTGCGCCACAGCTGTCCTGACAACAAATAAATTCCCGTCCGCACTGACAGTCACCGCCCCTTCCTGATCCGTCCGGTACACGGTATTTCCCGGGATTGATTTCAAAACATTCAGCGTCTCTTCTCTGGGGTGATGAAAAGGATTGCGCTCCCCCACACTGATAATACTCACCTCCGGATGAACACTTTGAACAAACAGCGTCCCCGATTTCTTGAGCTTGGCGCCATGATGCGGCACTTTCAACACCTGCGCCTTAAGATCCGTCCCGCGGCTCAACATATTTTCCATCGCTTTTTCCTCAATATCGCCAGTGGTCAGAAAACTAAAATTTTTATAATTCATTTTTAGAACCAGCGAATCCTCATTAATATTTTTAGAAGAATGTTGTTGAAGCGGCGGATTCAACACAAAAATTTCCGTATCGGGAAATCCTAAAAGCCGATCTCCGCTAGAGGCAATCAAACGCTCCGAATGTTCCTTAGCGATTTTTGTTTTGAGTTGTTGAAATAACTGGGAAGAATACGCAGAGCCGGCTTCTACCAGTGCTTTTATTTTAAATTCATCGACCAGATCTGGCATCCCGCCGATATGATCTTCTTGAGGGTGACTAATAACAAGCGCGTCAATCGTCCGGACACCTTTAGATTTGAGAAACGGCGCGACCACCATCCGTCCCCGGTCACCTTCTCCGCCTTTTCCGGCATCCACCAAACAATTAGACCCGTCCGGAAACTCAATATAGATAGAGTCTCCCTGCCCCACATCCAGCGCGGTCATTTCCACACGCCCCGGATGCGCCCAAAACCTTGTTATTTCTTGTGCCAAGAAAATATTCGTTAAAAATAGGACGATCAGCAGTGCCCGGATTTTCTTGTGCTCTATGCGAGGAGTCTGGAAAAAATAAAAAATGCCTGCTACTAAAATAATCCACAAAATTGGCGCCAGTTTTCCGATAGTGATCGCCGATCCCGGCAATCGCTCCAGAAAAACCAGGCAAGCCGTCATGAGACTCATCAAAAATCGAATACTCATGGGAATAAAAAATAAAAACTTCGGTGCCCATGAAAAACAAATCAAAAATAGAATGCCCAGAAAAAATAAAGCGAAGGAGGCTGGCACCGCCACCAGATTGGCCAGCATGGAATAAGGCGTCACGATATAAAAATTTTGAATCGTGACAGGCAGCACAGCCGCCTGACAAACAAAGGAGACCCAAAAAAGCTCGGAAAAATATTCCGCGACTTTTTCTTTCCAGGAAATGGTTTCATTGGGCAAAAGCTTCGGCTTTTCCAAAATAGCGGGCAAAAATACCGCGATCGCGAATACCGCTAGAAATGAAAGTTGGAAGCCAATATCATAAAGTTGATCCGGCACAATCGCCAAAATCACCAGAGCCGCCAAACCCAGCGTGTTCAAAATATCCGTCCGCCTCCCCAACAGCTTGCCCACAATAAAAAGCGACGCCATCACGGCCGCGCGAAGCATCGGCGCTTGCCAACCCACCAGAAGACAATAAAACCAGACGGCGGCAAGTGAAAAAACCCACTTCCAATTTTTTGACAGCGGAAACGGACTCAAGAAAAATAACACGGACGCGATCAAAAACCCCACATTAAAACCGCTCACCGCCAACAAATGAATCGTTCCGGTTTTCATGAAAATATTCTTCAATTCCTCGTCAAATCCCTCTCGCTCCCCCAAAAGAAGCGCTTTCAAAAAATCCCCGGTGGCCCCCTCACCCAATCCATCCGAAATCTTTAAGGACAAAAAATTCCGGGATTGGATCGCGGCGGCGGCAAACGGATTTCCCGCGCCTTTTCTTAAAATTTTTAAAGGCGCACGTTTCTCCGCATAAAATACGGATCGAATGCCTTGGATCTTAAGAAAAGCAGCTTGATTAAAACCGCCTGGATTTCTTAAACCTTTTGGCGCGCTGAGCCGGCCTTGAAGGACGATCTCGTCCCCGTAGTCCGGACAGCTTGGCGGATCCGTCAGATAAACTTTTGTTTTTCCGGATACTATTTCGCCTTCTGTTCCCTTGCCCTCCCAGAATCGTCTCGTCCTCAATACAAAAGAAACGTGTGTCTGCCCATAACGATCCGGCTTTGACACCACGCTCGAGTCCACGATGCCGCCCAAATAAATGGAAGCTTCGGATAAATTATTTTTGTGTGCAATGGAATCTTTAGGAAGAAAACTCTCGCGGAAATTCTGAGTCCCGCCAATCAGGAGAGAAAAAATAATCGCCAGGAAAAATAGCGGCCGGCGCAGCAGCGCCTCGCGAACCCTATTGGACGGATTGGACATTCGCTTCGCCCTTTACCAGCTGCAAATGTATTTCATGTTTCTTATGCAAAATAAAACAGATGGCCGATAAAATGATCGCAAGGGCAATGAACCCACTCAAAAAAATCTTTTCAAAACGATTCATCTTAATTCGTAGCGATAGTAAAAATCTTTTTAGGGACGTATTTTTTCTGGGTAACAGTTTTGCCCGCGAGCGCGGAGGAAATTTTTTCGTCTTTCATGGCTTCGGCCTCGACCTTGGATTCCGTCCAGTCGGCGGAAACCTTGAGCTTGGATTTGACCTTGCCATTAATCATGATGGGAATCTCCACCACATCGTCTTCGATGAGCGCGGGATTATAGCTAGGCCACGGATGATACGCAAGGCTCTGCTTCTCCCCTAACTTTTCCCAAAGCTCTTCGGCTAGATGCGGCGCAAAAGGAGATAAAAGAAGCAGAAAATCTTTCATGACGGCTTTGGGCTTCACCGATTCTTTGGCCAATTCATTTGAAAAAATCATGAGCGACGAAATCGCGGTATTAAACGCCAACGCGTCTAAATCTTCGCTGACTTTCTTGATGGTGCGATGGAGCAATTTGTGAATCGCTTCGTTGGGCGCCACTTCCTGAACTTCGGCGCTTAAATTTCCTTCCCGATCCATATAAAGCCGCCAAATACGCGCCAAAAAGCGGTACACGCCTTCAACGCCTTTCATCGACCAAGATTTCATCTGCGTCAACGGCCCCATAAACATTTCATAAAGACGCATGCTGTCAGCGCCATAATTTTCAACCACAGCATCCGGATTGATCACATTGCCGCGCGACTTGGACATTTTCTGTCCATCCTCGCCCAAAATCATTCCTTGATTCACAAGCTTCGTAAAAGGTTCTTTGGTGGAGACATGCCCCAGATCAAACAAAACTTTATGCCAAAAACGCGAATACAAAAGATGGAGCACCGCGTGTTCAGCGCCGCCCACATACAGATCGACAGACATCCAATATTTTTCTTTGGCAGGATCGCAAAATGCCTGTTTATTTTTCGGATCAATATAACGCAAATAATACCAGCACGAACCCGCCCACTGCGGCATGGTGTTGGTTTCACGTTGAGCGGAGCCCTGGCAGGTCGGGCAAGTGGTGTTGAGCCATTCCTTGGCTTTGGCCAGAGGCGGCTCGGCATTGCCGGAAGGCTTAAAGTCTTTCATCTCCGGCAAACGCAAAGGCAATTCACTTTCAGAAATCGGAACAATGCCGCATTTGGCGCAGTGCACCAGCGGAATCGGCTCGCCCCAATAACGCTGACGCGAAAAAAGCCAATCGCGGAGTTTGTAACCAATCAATCTCTTTCCATACTTAGATTCTTCTAGCCAGTTTGAAATCCTTTCTTTGGCTTTTGGTGTGGACAATCCATTTAAAAAATCACTATTGATGCTAATACCTTCTTCGACAAATGCTTCTTTAGAAATATCTCCACCCTTAACTACTTGGATAATGCTCAAACCAAATTTTTTTGAAAATTCGTAGTCACGTTCATCATGAGCTGGCACAGCCATAACAGCACCTGTTCCATAACTAAACAGCACATAATCAGAAACCCAAACAGGAATGCTTTCGTTATTTACCGGATTAATAACATAAGCTCCCGTAAAAACACCTGTTTTATCTTTTGAGAGGCTGATACGCTCTAATTCGCTTTTTGAAGAAGCTTGTTTTATATAAGCTTCAACACCTGAGCGCATGCTAGACGTAGTTATCTGATTAACTAATGGATGTTCGGGCGCAAGAACCACATAAGTAGCGCCAAAAAGCGTATCCGGTCGCGTTGTAAAAACTGTAATAGCAAAACAGTGTTTATCTGGTATAGGCTGAGCTAATTTAAAATTTATATTTACGCCTTCACTGCGACCAATCCAGTTCTTTTGCATTTCTTTAACAGATTCAGGCCAATCCACCAATTCCAAATCTTCTAGCAGACGATCGGCATATTCTGTAATTTTAAGCATCCACTGTTTCATGGTTCGACGAACCACCGGATGTCCTCCGCGCTCGGATTTTCCGTCCACCACTTCTTCATTGGCCAACACACAGCTCAACGCCTCGCACCACCACACCGGCACTTCGGCGATATACGCCAGATTCTTTTTATAAAGCTGAAGAAATATCCACTGCGTCCATTTCACATACTCTGGATCCGTGGTATCCACTTCCCGATCCCAATCGTAACTTAAGCCCAGCGACTGAATTTGCCGGCGAAATGTTCCTATATTCTTCTGTGTTGTGATCGAAGGGTGTGTGCCGGTTTCAATTGCGTATTGTTCGGCGGGAAGCCCAAACGCGTCCCACCCCATGGGATGAAGCACATTAAATCCGCACATGCGTTTGTAGCGGGAATAAATATCGGTAGCGGTGTAGCCTTCGGGGTGACCGACATGCAAACCGGATCCCGAGGGATACGGAAACATGTCTAGAATATAAACTTTCTTTTTATTTTTGGCGTCCGCGGGCTCTAGGGCTTTGAAAGTCTTATTCTCAAGCCAAAACTTCTGCCACTTGGATTCTATCGATTGAAAGGGATAAAGGGTCTCAGGCATGGGGGCATTCTAGCATCTGGATCAGAAAACACGCAACGCTAAGATTCTAAATAACATCCGGAGTAGTTGCTTGTGCGAACAAGCCGGGGTGTGCTATATTGGCAATCTGAAATTTGCCTTACTGGATCTTCCTTTTTGGGCCTGTAGCTCACCTGGTAGAGCGCCTCAATGGCATTGAGGAGGTAAGCGGTTCGATCCCGCTCAGGTCCACCAAAATTCAAGCCGAAGTGGCGGAACTGGCATACGCGTCGGTCTCAAAAACCGATCCTCTTACGAGGTTGTGGGTTCGACTCCCACCTTCGGTATTTCCTTCTTTCTAATTAAAACGCCCCGATCCAAAACCCAATAGCGCCAATCGAAGCCGCCCCACCCAAGGCCGCTAAAATCGTAGACTGAGGGTGGTGTTTGATCACTTCGCTTAAGAGAGCGTGTATCACCAGATACAAAAACCCGCCGCCAACATGCCCTAAAATATACCCCGCCCAACGCGAAGAACCGGGAACCAAGGTTAAAAACCCGACCAGTCCCCCAAACAGCGTCGTGGCCGCTTCCAAGCTGAACGAAATCATAAATGATTTAAGCCGGCTAAAGCCGGAACCCCGGGACACCAGCGTCAATGCCATTCCTTCCGGAAATTTATGGAACGCGACGGCCAAAAGAATCAAAACCCCCACCGGAGACGCGATTAAAGACCCGCTATAAATCGCCAAACCATCCATAAAGCTATGCACGGACAGCGCCACCACCATGGTGATGGTGATCGCTTTAAAATTAACCTCGGTGTGTGTCGCCGAACAAGCCGGGCAGACGTGAAATACAAAGCGTGAGATGAGCCAAAAAAGAAGGTAGCCTGAAAAAACGCTGAGAAGGCCGGCTTTCCAACCAACAAGCGCGAGCGATTCGGGAATAATATCCAAAAAACTCACGGCCAAGAGAGCTCCGGCCGCAAAAGAAATTAAAATGCAAAGACCCAAATGGCTTATTTTTTTAAAGCTAATCGCGAGGGTGGCGCCCAGCGTCGCCATCAACACGGCGATCCCCAGCCTCAAAACCATCCACTCGTTAAAACTCAAATTTTGAAAAAAAGTCATGGGCGTCATTGTCTCAAAAAAGACAGGCACTAATCAAGTGTCTTGATTCTTAGACTCCCCCAACCCTTTGTCCATAAACGGCTTCTAATTTCGTCTCAAAATCGTCAAAATGCTTTGCGCTGTATTCAAACTCCGCCGTTTCATCAATGGAGGAAAAATAAAGAACGCCGCGCGCCGGCGGACGCCCGTAAAGCTTCTTAAAAATCAGCGCGTACAGTGCCAGCTGAAATTCATAATCAGAAGCAACATGGCTTTTTTCCGATGAAACCAAGCGATTGGTTTTATAATCCAAAATCATCCAGCCCTTCTTCTTATCCGCGGACTCCAACACCAAATCAATCTGCCCCTTTAAAATTCCGTAGCGGGTTTTGTAAATAAATGGAAGCTCCGGATACACATGCGGCGCGCGCCTGATTTCGAGACCCCAGGGACCGTTCCAAAAATGTTCAATACTCTCGGCCATTTCTTTTTGCTCGGACGCCGTTAAAGCTTTTGAAAACTCCCGCGTCCATGCCTTGGACACCGTTTTAGGACGAGTCTTTACCAAAAACTCCATCGCGCGATGAAATAAAGTGCCGTATTCATTGCGCGGAGTGGCCGCTTCCTCTTCCTCGCCGGAAAATAAAATCGTCTCCGGCTCTTCTTCCGGCGGCATGACACCCTCTTTTCCCTTTAAGGACTCCACCAAAAGATCCGTCACTGTCACGTCTTGAACCTGCTCATAAGGCCTTAAAGGAAAATCGATTCTCTGATCGAGTTCAGAGAAGAATTTTTTATCCAACCCGGCTTCTTTTATTTTTGGCGCAGATTTGGAAATACCTGCTGGCATTTCTTGGGATTGAAATGATTGGATGGCAAATCCTCCCGTGTCAATCACCGCCCCCACCCGGCTCATCCACGAGGCGCCGCCCTCGGAAGAAAATACCCCCGACAAAATCAGATGCTCTTTGGCTCGCGTCATGGCCACATACAAAAGACGCTCGTCTTCCTCGGCCTCTTTTTTCTCAAGCGCCTGATTGGCCACATAATAAGAAGCGTCCGCCTCCCATTCCCCGCTCAAAGGATTGCGAAGCTTCATCCCAAATCCCGATTCCTTCCGACAAATAAACGCGCCGCGCGTATTTTTTCTGGGAATGGATCCCATGTCGGCGATCACTACACATGGAAATTCAAGGCCTTTGGCGGCGTGGATGGTTGAAATAGTCACGACATTGGCTTGCTCCGCTTGTATTCTCGCTTCCGGCGCGAACATTTCTTTTTCAGAAAGATTTTTAAGATAATGCACAAAGTCCGCAATGCCAAATATCCCCTGCGCTTCCAAACGCTCGGCCATTTCCCAAAGCTTGCGCCCATTGGCGACTTTTTGCCGTCCTTCGGGAAGCGCCAGCGTCTTGGCCTCATACGATGTTTTGCTAAGAATCATCTCGATCACTTCTGAAAGCCGGAAACTATTTTTTTTACTCCGCAAATAAGACCAAAACTCCCTAAATTTTAAAAGCTTCTCCCGATCCGAGTCCGATAAACCTGAAATCGCCTCCACCCGGCCAAGCGCCGAGGCCAAAGGACGACGCCGGTCTTCTTTTTTGGCGTCACGCGCCATCCAAAAAAGACCGTCTTCGGTGATGCCCACAAGCGCGGATCTCAAAACACCGGCCAAAGCGATATCCGTATTGGGATTTTCAAGAATCATCAGAAAATTGACCAAATCTTTCACTTCAGGTTTTTCATAAAACCCTCGGCTTTTCATCGTAAAGTACGGAATCGACAAATCCGAAAGTTCTTTTTCATAAAATGCGGAGGCCGTCGTGGTTTTAAGAAGAATGGCGATGTCCCGGTGTTCCATGGGGCGCGCTTGACCCTTGTCTTCGATCAAAAACTTAGAATCGACTAGTTTTTGAATGCGCTGCGCCAGCGCTCGAGCTTCAACGATGCGAAGTTCGTCCATCGGTTTCTTGGCTTTTTTATCCACCGCCGTATAAAGCCATTCAACACAAGACTCTTTTTTGACGGAAAATTTTTTGACCGCTTTTAAAGCCGGTGGCGGTGTGGAAGAAAAAATCTGAGGAAAAAGTTTATTGGTGAAATCAAGAATTTCCGCGCGCGAGCGGTAATTTTCAAAAAGCGGAATGTCTTTGGGTTTTAATCCGCCTTCCGTCGTGAAGGCCTCAAAAATCTCGGGCGCCGCATGACGAAAACCATAAATCGATTGGTAGGCATCGCCGACAATAAACCAATTGTCCTTCCGGCTGATTTTTCGGATAATTTCGGCTTGAATCGGATTGGTGTCCTGGCATTCATCGACAAAAATACAGGCAAAATGTTTTTGCAAGCGCTCAAGCACTTCTTTTTTCTCAGGAGCGGGATCCGATAATAACCGGTAAGAAGCGAATAATAGATCTTCAAAGTCATACATCGCCCGTTTTCTTTTCTCCGCTTCATAAGATTCCTTAAATCTAAGAAACATTCTCAAAAACTCTTTTTTCTGCGGTTCAGCCAGACTTTGAATCTGAGCGCGGCGCCAAACATCGATTTGATCACGGATTTCTTCAATCGCTTCCTTATAACGACCCTTTTTATGAATGCCTTGGGCAATCGCTGAAACTTCTTCGAGTGTTTTCCAGTCAGGAGACTTCACTTCCAGAAGCGACAAAATGGCTTTAAAGCGTTCCCCCAGCTCCGCGTCCAGCGCCGCCAAGGCTTTGACCCCGCGACCCATAGCAGTTTGTACCGTCTTGGCTTCCTTTGAAAAATCTTGAAGCTTAAAAATGGACTCGTCGCCGCCGATCGCGCGATAAGTTTCGTAGAGATTTCCAAAAGCGTGCCTGACGGACTCCTCATCCGTGTCGCCCAAGAAGCGTACCCAGGCGGCATTGTCTGACTCCGCCTCAAAAAGCCGATCCAGCACTTCCCCGGCGAGAATTTCAGCCTCCCCTTCTCCCAAAATCTGAAAATAAGGATCCACTCCCGCTTCAATCGGATTTTCTTTAAGAAGTTTGGCGCAGAAACTGTGAATGGTGCTGATGGAAGCGCTTTCTATTTTTCTTCTTAACTCCGTAAATTCCGAAGCGGCGCATTTTTCAAGAAGCCTCTTTTTCATTTCATTGGCAGCCTTATCGGTAAACGTGATCGCCAAAATTCTTTCGGGATCAATGCCGAGTTTGGTCACCGCGTAAAAAAACCGCTCCACAAGCACCGTGGTTTTTCCAGAACCCGCGCCGGCAAACACCCGGACGGGTTTGCCAAAAGATTGAATCGCTTCTGTTTGATTTTTTGAATAATTACCCATAGATCAATTTCCATTTTTCAAAACGGCACACCGAATCAAATTCACAGTGTTCGCAGGACTTGGATTTGACGCGGATATCCGCGCTTCGAAGTCGTGACACCGCATCCTGTATTCTTTTCTCGCTGAGTTTGAGCATCGCTTCAAATGCCGTATCGGTGTAAGTTTTTTTGGAGTGATGCAGTCCTAGCTTCTCCGCGGCCGCTTCCAGATAAAAACCGTCTTCGGAAGAACTCTGGAGAAAACGCAATTCGCCGCCGATGGCCTCTAGCCCCAGTGCACGCTGGAGAAAAAGAATGTAAACCGGAAGCTGCAGCTCGAGTCCTTTTTCAAACTTTGCTTCCAAAGGCACACTGCGCTTGGATTTTTTATAATCCACCACCAACGCCTTCTTTTCGGACGGTTCTAGATCGATCCGGTCAATTTTTCCCTCGATCCATATTTCCCCAGAGGGCTCTTTTATTTTAAGGTACTCCCTGCCGCCATCTTTGGGGTCGCCAAAGGAAAGCTCAAAAAAACTGGGTACCAGCCCACGCATTTCAAAAAGCTTTTTCTCCCGCTCCGCGAATAAATCTAAAAGCCTCTCGACTTTGATTCTATAAATTTTTTGCCGGTACAAGGGCTCGTATTTGAAAGGATTCTTTTCCTCAAGAATCTTGGCGAGAATCTTCTTTAACTTTTCATTGAGCGAGACGCTGTTTTTCCATAAAAGCGGATTTTCGCGCTCTTCTTTCGAAAGCTCTTTGTAGAAACGCTCCAGCGTTTCATGCAAAAGATTTCCCATTTCCAGATGCTCGCGCCCCTCCGAGGGTTCATTCAAAAAAAGCATCTTGGACGCGAAATATTTAAAAGCGCAGGCGGAATAAGTCTCAAGCTTTGTCGCGCTAAAAATCCTAGAATCAGAGAATATTTTCTTTAGCTTCGGGTCTAGGATCCGGGCTTCAAACGAACGCGCTTTTAGCTCCGCCACTTCCTTAAAATCCGGACGTTCCGTCCACCGGCGGCTCTCTTTGACTTGCGGGACACCGTCCGAAATAATCTCCGACAAGCCTCGCACCGCTTCAGACTCAGTGAGCCATTCCTCGGGCTCCGGCAAAAACTGATCCAAGGCTCGCTTTAAAGGAATGAGTCCGGGGAAAATCTTACGTACCTCTTCCGCAAAAAAAGAAGCCAGCGCCGGGCGGCCTTCCCCGTCGTACAGCGGATAGCTCAAAAACAATTGTTCCCGAGCCCGCGTCACTGCCATGTAAAAAAAGGTTCTCTCACCCGCCAGACGCCAAACACGCTCCTCCAGCACCACGCCTTTTTTATTCAAAACGCGGCGCTCTTCATCTTTAAAAAAAGGATCTTGAACCGCTTCTTGCGGGAATGTTTTTTCCAAAAGACCGGCAACAAAAACAACTTTGTATTCCTTGGGAAGCGCCATCACGACATCATAAATCTGTACGCGATTTTTACCCTCCGGTTTGACTGAGAATAAAGCGGCTTCCAAAGATTCCTGAAATTCTTTGATAAATGAAATTCCTGAAAAATGCCGGTCAGGCGACTGACGGTAAAAAAGACGGGCACTTTTTAAAATAGACTCCACCGCTTTCATCGCCTGCGCGTCCGGAACAAACGCCGCGTCGATCCGGAAATGCCCAATTAAGGAAAAAATCGCCTCGGAAAAAGCTTCGACGCTTTTGGCTTCCAAAAGCTTCTTTTCGTGTTCCAGAAAAACATTCAAAAGCGCGCGCACGCCCTCCCGGACATCCGCACTAGATCCAAGCGCCATCCACCGTTCGCGCCCCTCGGTTATATTTTGTGACAAAGAAAGCGACTCAAACTCCAACACCTCGTCCCAGCTTTCTGTTTGAGCCACATAACTGGACTTGAGCGTAAAAAATAAATCTTCGCGTTTCCAATTTTCCTGGGAAAAATTCAGAAACCGGTGCAGGGTCGCCCCAAAACCGTTTTCAATGAGCCTTTTGCGCTCGTGAATATAAAACGGTACTTCCAGTTCTCGAAACACAAGATCGATGGTCTTCTCATAAGCCCCGATCCCCCGTAAAATCACGCAAATATCGCTGTAATGAAGCTCATTCTCCCGGTACAGTTTTTTGATCTGCCGCGCGATCATCTCCATCTCGCCGCGCAGGCTGGATGCCTCCAGCACCGACACCCCTTCCGGATTTCCCGCCAGAGGCACCGGCGCCTCCAGAAACAGATTCTTCTCCAGATGCATCAGCGCTTTATTTTTGGCTCGGTGATTTTTGTCCAAGCCTTTGCGTTTTTCTTTAAACCCGATCCCGGTCAAAAACTTTCTCGTGCGCTCCGAGTAATCAAAAAGTTCGCGCCGCGGTGCGTCGTCCGGCATCGTGAGCGTGACCACCACTTGTGAAGCCCAAGTCGACACCGACTCCATAAGACTGCGCTGAGCTCGCGTAAAATGATAAAAGCCGTCGAAAACCACCAGCTCCGCTGAAAAATCCTGCCGCGTTTCAATCAACATCCGGATGTCATCTTCAGGCTCCCGCAATCCCTTTTCCGCCAGACGCAATTGATAATTCTTAAGAATCATTGAAAAATCTCGAAACTTGGATCGGAACGCGGGGCTCTTGAGAAGCGGCTGAGCGAGTTTTTCAAACTCTTTTATTTCGAGAAGGCTGGCTTTAAATTCTTTGACGGTGTCTAAAAAAAGTTCTCGAAACCCTTTAAAACCCGACACCGCGCCTAAATAAGGAAACGACAGCTCGGGGTCTTCCAAAATTTCCCTCAAAATGGCGCTCCGCTGGGCATCCGTCGGCGAGCTTCCGGCCACCGCCCCCAAACAGCGCGCCGTAAATTCATTGATAGTTAAAATATGCGCGTTGAATACTCCCGGCGTCTCTTTTTTAAGAATCAGGCTCTGAATGCGATCGGCATGCTCGCGACTGGGCAGAATAAAAAAAGAGCGGCTGTCAATGCCGCCCGGGGTCTTTGAAATTTCTTTCTTAAAAAGTTCAATGCACTGGGAGGTTTTTCCGGTGCCTGGGGGTGAGGCTAAAAGGTCTAAGATGGCCATGCTTTATCCGCTTTTGAAGTTCCCCTAGTATAACTCAAAAGAGTTTATTAAAAAAGAAAGAGAGGCCATTGGAAATGACCTCTCTTGAACTAAAAAATTAGGGTGCCGCGTACGACTATTGCTTAATTACGCGGATGCGTCCGGACAATATCCATCGCCGCACGAAGCTCACGAACAATGTCCTTTTCCACCTTGTCTTCCACGACGATTTTCTTTAAAAAATCCTTGCCTGTCATGGTAGTGGTGTACATAGGCCACAGACGGTTGAGCGCCAGCGCTTTGATATCTTGAATCGCGCGATCATTGAAATTAGCGGCTCTTTCTTTGGATAACATATCATCCAAAATATCATCAGCCAGCTCTTCCATGTAATTGATCAGACGATTGCTTTTTGTCTCGGATTTATTTGTTGTTTTGGATGCTGTTGGCATTTTTATTTCCTTTGTGAGGCCAGTATACATGATAACTTTTCAAAATACAAATTTTGGGTCATTTTTTTTAAAAAAAAGACTCAAAATTAGATTATTTATAAATTCATTTATAAAGTTCTATACAATCACTTCGGGGAAGGCTTTCCCCGGTCGGGCAAAATAATACCCTTGTGCTAACTCAATGCCACACAAGAGGACAGCTTCGTACTCTTCCTTGGTCTCAATACCCTCCGCCGTGGTCTTGGCTTGAATCCCATTGGCAAAAAGCTTGAGCGACAACACGATTTGTTGCTTGGTAATACTGCTATCAATCTGGCGAATCAGCGAGCGGTCAAACTTCATGTAATCCGGCTTTAAAATCGCCACATCCCGGAGACTCACCGCGCCCCCTCCCACATCATCAATGGCGACCGAAACCCCTTGCTCTTTGAGCTCCAAAAGCGCCTCACGCACTTTATCAAAAGAACGCAAGATGCTTTGTTCGGTCACTTCAATCACAATATTTTTAAAACCGATGACACCCTTTTGACTAAAAAGATCTTTCATGACAGTGGGATCGATCAGGGTCTCGTGATTCAAATTCAAAAAAAGCTTCTGATCTTTGCCAAGCGCCTGCCCGCTTTTTAACGCGTATTCGACGCAGATTTTGTCGAGTTCTTTGATACGTCCCGATTCCCGGGCGGCGGCAAAAAGAAGGGCGATGTCTTCAATAGAACTTCCAGTGACCCCGCGCGTCAGCGCCTCGTAACCGATGGGCTTACGGGTTTTCATATCAACAATCGGTTGATAAAACGCCTGGATTTTCTTTTCGCTGATGATGGTATTAAAAAGCTCTTGGTATCGGTTGGCGGCCGCATGAGCGGTGGACACTTGAATCGTTTTACAGTGAGTCGGAAAACAGACTTCCACCGGCAATCCATCTTTGCCCGCGTCTAGGCGATGCCTCACAAAACAACTGCCTTCCAAACCTTTCATGTACTGTTTTAGGCGGCTGGCAATTTGACCGATGTGCGCCATCCCCTCAATCGACATCTCTTCGTTGTCGACAATCGCGATGGACAATCCCATGATCGGATAATGCGTCAATTCGCCTTCTTTATTTCTCTGCACAATAAACCCACGCGCACGATCTTCGGGATCATAGAAACCAGGAATCGCCGTGTCAAAATGGTGGATGATGGTTTCGGCGATTTTAGAAGCTCTGTCGGAATGGCTGACAATCAGAAAATCATCCCCGCCCAAATGCCCCAAGAAATCATCCGGAGAGCCATGTTTTCGAATCGCTTCTTTAGCAATCGCGCAAAGCCGGATAATAATATCATCCCCGCGCGCGACGCCATAGGCGCTGTTGAAAGCGCTCAAATCGGATAAATCGATACAGCAAACAGCGAATGTTTTTTTGGATTGAACCGCGTGCTCGATACAAAGCACGCTGGAACGAGTCCCGGGCAGATGCGTCAGCGGGTTGAGATCCAGTTCATTGTAATTTTTATCAATAGCCTTCGTGATCGCCGCCAACAGTTCCTGGGAATCATGGCTTTTTTTGATCACAAAATCGATCGACTTTTTAGCTCGGTGCATCAAAACATCGGTGTCCGTCAAAAGAATAATCGGAATGTACTGCAAAACCGCGTCTTCTTTGACTTCCAACGCCAGCTTTTCACCGCGATTTTCATTGTACGCCTCATCCACAATGATGAGGTTGGGCACCTGATCAAAAACCGTTTGGACCAGAGCGTTCTTTTCGCAAAGCACCGGCGTATGATTTTGCTGGGTCAACGCTTCCACCAGAAGCTTTCGCATCCCCGCGTCATCGACTGCCAATAAAATTTTATTTTTATTATTTTTCATGGTTGGGACTCTATTTTGGCGATGATCAACGTGATATCATCGTGCTGATCCGCTTTTCCCATGAAACGGTTCAAATCTTCCACGGTTTTATCTAAAATTTCTTCCGCCGACGCTTTGCGATTCGCGAGAATCACCCGGGTCATCGCCTCTATTCCGTATTCTTCTTTCTTGCGATTGCGGCCTTCACTGACACCGTCCGAGTAAAACGCGAAAATCTCTCCATCCTCGATGGGTCGTTCCGCATTCATAAATGTCATGCCACCCATCACACCAATCGGCATCCCTTCTTCCGAAACCAATTCCGCTGTCTCTCCACCCGTTCGGACGGAAATCACCGGCAAATGGCCTCCGTTAGAAAGCAACATTTTTTTGTTTCTCACATCAAATATAACATAGCTCATGGTGACGAACAAACCGCCGGTGGATTCCGAAGAAATAGAATCATTCAATGTTGATAAAATTTGTGCTGGATCCAGCTTGTCGCGCGCTGAAAATTTAAACTCCGAAACGGCTTTGGCCATAAATAGCGCCGCCGGCGTGCCTTTTCCAGACACGTCGCCGACCATGACGCCCGTTCGGTCATCGCTTAGTGCCATAAACGCGTACAGATCTCCTCCGACCGCCTTGGCAGGCTTCATGTAAACCGCCAATCCCACCCCTTTTTGTTTGGGAGGCGTCTCAGGCAAAAAGCTTTTTTGAATCTTGCTGGCAATTTTAAGCTCGTTCTCAATGAGTTCCCGGCGCTTAATTTCAAAAAGCACCTTATTCAAAACAGCTCCCAAATACACCGTGATAATCACCACGCCCGGATAAAATAGATCGATCCACCATCCACAGCGCATAAAAATAACAATCACGGACGAGACAAATATGGTGGAGACAGCCAGCATCATTAAAAATGCGCGGATCGGCTTCGCGCGGCTTGAAAAATAAAAAACCCAAACACCAAAAACCAAAAGGATCGCCAGATTCCAGATTCGCGGAAGGCGATGGATAAAATCTTTCATGAGGATACCGCTGACAATATTCGCGTACGACCCCACCATCGGGTACACGGACTGGATCGGAATGGGGCTGGTGTCGTGAGAGCCGACCGAGGTCAGCCCGACAAAACATATTTTTCCGCGGAGTTTCTCCAGGTTGATGCGGGGCTTCTCCCCCGACGCGATTTCCGCGTAGGACGCCAAAATATCCAGGTAAGAGTAATGTTTGAACGTGGTTTCCCAGCGTCCGGCATAGTTCACGATAAAACAATTTTCTTCATCCAAAGGAATTTTGAAATCTTTGGAAAATCGTAAAAAATGATCAGGCTCTAACTTCAAGTCTTCCGGCTTCACGTCTAAAGCGTCCATCGCCACGCGAAAACTTAATTGATAATAATCTTTGCCCAAAAATGAGACGACCGGGATGGTGCGGCGGCGCTTTCCGTCAATATCCGCTTTGGTATTCACATACCCGTAGCCTTTGGCGGCCTCCGCATAGGGCGCCAGAAGCGCCGACTGAATCGAGTCCGCCTCAAAATGTCCATTTTTTGATTCGAGTTCCGGAAATGAGAAAGGAAAATAGACATTGCCAGCCGCTTTGGCAGCCTCAACCACCTTCAAATCATTCGCATGCGGCTCGGCAAACAAAACGTCAAACGCCAACACTTTCACTTCATAAGGCGTCAGAGCTTTGATGAGCTCCGCGTGATATTCGCGGTCAAATGGCCAGGCGCCCAGCGCTTTGACCGTGTCATCCCAAATATCAATCAAGACAATGTCAGAAGAAACGGGTCGTGGGCCGCGCAATTGACAGCGCCAATCGTAGGTTTGAAGCTCGTAGAGATCAAAAACGCGAAAATAAGATCCCGCTAGCGCCGCCGCGATGGGCAACGCGATAAAAATCCAGCGGAAATATTTATTGGAGAGGATGAATTTTAAGATTTTTGCTTCGCCTCAAGTTTCGCAGCCCGGTCTTTGGCAATCTGTTCTTTGGGAGTTTCCTTTCCCTTCACCAAAATTTTCCACGGGTGATACTTGATGTCGGCGCTGAAATCATTAAAATTTTCGGAGGTTTCTTCCAAATTATCAAAGATTTGATCGAGCTTCGGCTTATTATCCACCACCGCGTCGTCCAAATGCTTTGTCATCTTGCTGATATCTTTGGCCATGTTGCCCACATCGTCCGCAACTTTGGTGCCAAGCTTCATCAGCTCTTCCAAACGCACGGGATCTTCCGAAGGAACAAGCTCGCCTTCCTTTAAGTAAGGCATGGTCGCACTGCCCCCCTTAATCTCTACGTACTTTTCCCCCATCATCCCAAGCGTTGTGACATACGCGACAGAGTCTGAGCGAAGCCGAACGCCATCTTCCAGCCAAATTTCCATTTCAATTACGGTTTTATCCCCGTAGAGAAGACGGATATTTTTTACTTCACCGACATCCACGCCGGAAAGCCGAACTGGCGCGTGCTTTTGAACGCCGCCGGTAAAATTAAAATGGGCTTTGATCGAATATCCATGCTGAAAAACAGTGAAATTTCCCACTTTGATGATGAGCGCGATTAACGCCGCCACACACAGCAAAACGACGAGTCCCGTCTTCGCTTCATTGCTCATTTTCATGCGCTACCCCTCACTCTTTGATTTTCGAAGTTAAATGCTCAAGATAATTATCGCCGGTCTGCATAAAAGAAATCGGCCCTTCGGCGGCACCGGTAATAAATTGCTGGATAATAGGATTTTTGGAATGCTTGATCTCATCGGGCGTGCCGATTTGAAGCACATTGCCTTGATGCAGCATCACGATGCGATCCGCGATCCGAAACACACTGCCCATGTCATGAGTCACGACAACCGAAGTGATGTTGAGCTTTCTTGTAAGATCAATCGTCAGCTTGTCCACGACACCCGTCATGACCGGATCCAAACCAGCCGTGGGTTCATCATAAAAAATAATCTTGGGATCCATGACCAGCGCGCGCGCAAGTCCCACGCGTTTTTTCATACCACCCGAAAGCTGGGACGGCATTAAATTTTCAAATCCCCTCAGCCCCACCAACTCCAGCTTCATTTTAATGATAATGCTGATAATGTCTTCATCCAGCTTGGCGTGTTCGCGAAGCGGCAACGCGATATTTTCTCCCACCGTCATCGAGTCAAACAAAGCGCCTGACTGAAATAACATTCCAAATTTTTTCCGGATCTGATCAAGCTCGTCTTCGTTGGCTTTGGCAATGTCCTGACCAAACATCCAAACCTCTCCCGAATCTGGCTTCATGGAGCCGATCAAATGTCTCAAGAGCGTGCTCTTCCCACAGCCGGAGCCGCCCATGATCACAAGCGTTTCTCCCTGGCAAATTTCAAGATTGATGCCGTTTAAAATACGGCGCTCCCCAAAATTGCGGGTCAAATTTCGAACGCTAATGACAATTTCTTTGTCGCTCATGTTTTTGCGAAGTAAAATAACGCCGTTAAGATCGCGTCCGCGATGATGATTAAAATAAAGGAAGTGACAACACTGCGCGTTGTCGAGCGGCCAACGCCCTCCGCGCCTCCCTCCGTCGAAAGTCCTTGATGACAAGCGATCATGGTGATGATGATACTGAACACCGCGCTCTTCAAAAGCCCTGTCATAATGTCTTTGATGGTTAAGAAATTAATGGTGGTGTCAAAATAAAGGCCGGGTGTGAGATGAAGCTGAGTCACTCCCACGACAAAACCCCCAAACATGCCGATCAAGTCGCCCACGATCACCAAGCACGGCAACATCAGAAGAAGCGCCAAGAAGCGAGGCACCACCAAATACCGTACCGGATTTAAACTCAAAGTCTCGAGCGCTTCCACCTGCTCGGTGACTTTCATCGTCGCCAATTCCGCCGTGATCGCCGCGCCAACGCGACCCGCGATCACCAGAGAAGTGAGCACCGGTCCTATTTCGCGCGTCATCGACACACCCACAAGCGCGGCCACATAAATTGTCGCGCCCAACTGTTGCAATTGATAGGCCGACTGCATGGCCAAAACCATGCCGATAAAAAAATCGACAAAAAAGACAATCGCCAGCGATTCCACGCCAGCAAAAACAGTTTGCGCGAAAAATCCTTTGCGGGATACCGGCTTTTTTTTGAAAGGACCGACAAAAAACCAGTAGAGCGATTGGCCTAAAAGTAAAAAAACTTCACGGGTTTGCTTGATAACGGATAGAGTGGTTTTTCCGAGGCTCTCAAGAATCAAAAGCGGGGGTGCTTTCGTTAGACCTGAGTCAAGGCCTGAGCGCGGCTGGAATAGATCGAGAAAAGCTTGTCGAGCTTGGTAATCTCGAAAAGACTTTTGACTTTATCTGTCATGCCCGCCAAACCCAGCGATCCACCTTGGGCTTTTGTTTTTTTGAGCATTTCCACCAGCGTCGCGAGTCCCGAGCTGTCGATATAAGTCACTTTTTCCAGATCGACCACCACTTTTTTGGACGATTGTTTCTCGAAAGCTTTTCTTAATTCCGGCGACGTGCTGATATTGATTTCACCGGTAACTTGAAAAACCGAAAATCCATTTTCTTCCAGCGCCTTTACTTCCATAAGTTCCTCCGAGGTTAAGCTTTTGCTTGTTTTCCGAGATACTTCACCATCGACAAGCAATTGCCTTTGGCGTTATAGCTGATTTTATCCATCAATTGGCGGATCAAATAAATCCCGCGGCCGCTTTGTTTCAAAAGATTTTCTTCTTTGGTGCAATCCGCGATTTTCCGGGTGTCAAAACCCTCTCCGTGATCTTCCACCGTCATCTTAAGCTCCGTATCCGTGTATTCCAAAATCAAACGCACCGGAATCTCGGGTTTCAAAGCATTTCCATATTTCATAGAATTAATCAGCGATTCTTCCAAGCAAAGGCGCACATCAAAAATCTCGCCCTCTGTCAGCTTGAGTGGCTTCAAAAAATCAAGCACTTGAGCGCTGGTCTTGGGAACCTCAGACAGACTGCTTGGAATTTGAAATTCTTTTTTCATGAACTTTTTTCTCTCGTTTGGCGGAACCAGTCGGAACAAGACGCGAAATAATTTTTTCTTCAAAAACGCCCATCGAACGAAATTTTTCGTAGCGCGCCTTGATCAATTTTTCAGGGCTAAGATCGATGATTTCTTTGCAATGTTTTTTGATGGCCGTTTTCACGGTCTCGGCGGTGGTATCTGCGTCATGATGCGCACCACCCAGAGGTTCTTTAATGACTTCGTCAATCAGACCCAATTCCAACAGATCCTTGGCGGTGAGTTTCAGCGCCGCGGCGGCTTCTGGAGCCTTCGTGCGGTCTTTCCATAAAATCACGGCGCAACCTTCAGGAGAAATCACCGAGTAATACGCGTTTTCGAGAACCATCACGCGGTCGCCCACGCCAATGCCAAGCGCGCCGCCGGATCCGCCTTCCCCGATCACAAAAACCAAAATCGGCACCTGCACGCGTGCCATGTCACGGATATTCACCGCGATAGTGTACGCTTGTCCGCGCTCTTCCGCACCGACACCCGGATAAGCGCCCGGCGTATCCACAAAAGCGATGATAGGCGTTCCAAATTTTTCCGCCATGCGCATAAATCGAAGCGCCTTGCGATAACCTTCCGGGTGAGCGCTTCCAAAATTACGCATAATATTTTCTTTGGCGTCGCGCCCCTTTTGGTGACCCATCACTAAGAAAGACTGCCCATCCAGCTTGGCAAATCCGCCCACCAGCGCTTTGTCATCGGCAAACGTACGATCCCCGTGAAACTCCACAAAATCACTGAAAATTTTCTGAATGTAATCCAACGTGTAAGGACGCTTGGGATGGCGGGCGATTTGCACGCGCTGCCACGGCGTCAAATGCAAATATGTTTCTTTTTTCAAATGAAGCAATCTCGCCTCGAGCTTCTTAACTTCCGAGTCAAGATTCAAACTTCCGTCGGCGCTTAAATTCTTAAGCTCCGTGATCTTTTTATCGAGTTCAAAAACAGGTTTTTCAAAATCCAAGGCGGTGATCATCGTTTAGTCCACAATGGTAACTTCGGTTCCGGAAGGTAAAAACGAATAAAGCTCTTCGACATCTTCATTTTTCATGCGCACACAGCCCGCAGTCACTTGCTGACCTAGTTTTTCTGGCTCCGTCGTGCCGTGAATGCCATAACTTTTCTGATTAATGCCCATCCAACGCGTCCCCAGCATATTCTCTTTATCGCCGGGAGCCTTCACCGCTCCCGCTTTATACCAAGTGGGATTCATTAATTTATCGGTGATTTTAAAAACTCCGACGGGCGTGGAATTATTGGTACCGGTGGACACTAGATAAGTTTTCAAAACTTCCTCGCCACTTTTAAGAATCAATGTGTTTTGGGATTTGTCGACCACCACCGAAAGTTTGGCTGTCGGAATTTTAAGCTTCGCGCCAATTTTAAGCGCGTCTCCGGCGAGCCCATTGATACGCTTGATCAAATCCGGCGTGACCTGATGTTTTTTAGCGATTTTGGTGAGATTGTCACCGCGAAGCACTGTATAAGAAAGCGATTGAGTGTCCGGTGCAGGAGAAATAAAGGTTTTGAACAAGCTTGTTTCGGAAGAAGTCGCGACCGCCGCCGGTTCCGCAGCCAAAGCCACGCCGGTCAAGCTCGCGATACAAAAGAAAAAACCTAGAAGGTATTTACGCATAGAAGATAATGGCGATCAAGATTCCCAACGCGCCTCCCGCAAAAACTTCCACCGGCGTGTGACCCAAAAGTTCTTTGACTCTGGCCTCTTCCACCGCCTTATGGGCATAAATATCGTCCACAATTTTATTTAAAAGTTTTGCCTGACGGCCGCTATGACGGCGAATGCCCTGAGCGTCAAACATGGTGATCGTTGCGAAACCCAATGACACGGCAAAAATCCCGGAATCAAACCCATACGTCAAACCACAAGCCGTCGTCAAGGACATGGACATCGACACGTGAGAACTTGGCATTCCGCCCGAGGTCATGAGCCAGCGAAAATTAAAACGTTTTTCGCGAATCACACCCAAAATCATTTTTAAACTTTGGGCGACCGCCCAGGCCAAAAGCGCGGCCAAAAGGACTTTATTCCGGCCAAACTGATCGAGAAAGGAATCTGGATTATGAAATGCCATGAATCCTCATGAAAATTTGTCTATAGCGCATCTATAGCAAAGCATTATAAAGGGTTAGGGGGATTCCCGCAAGCAGATTGAATGCCTATTTCCCAATACAAAAACGATTAAAAAGAAGCTCCAGCACCTCGTCATTAACCACTTCGCCGACCAACTCTCCCAGATGATTCAAAGCCGCTTTGACGTCTGCGGCACAGAATTCCGGAGACAGCTTATTTTGACAGGCTTGCTTAGCCTCCTTGAGACTGGCCAATGCCTTTTGCATCAAATCTTTCTGCCGGACAGAGCTAATCACAAATTCTTCCGAAATCTCCTGCTTTCCATCTGTGATAAATCTAAATATTTCGTCTTCTAACTTACTAACACCATCATTTTTCACGCAAGAGCAGGAAATGATCGAAGCTTCTGGAGCCAAGGCCTTCATTGACAGTTCTTCCAATTTTGGCGAAAGATCTGATTTGTTTAAAACCAAGATTTTTTTCTTGGGCTGAATCAAATGCAAGAGCGCTTGATCTTCCGCCGTCACCGCTTGACTTCGATCCAACACAAAAAGAACCAGATCCGCCGCCGCGACCGCCTGTTTGGATCGTTCCACACCTTCTTTTTCAATCGGATGATCCGTGGGACGAATTCCCGCCGTGTCCGATAAAATCACGGGAAATCCTTTAATCTCTATCATTTCTTCCACCACATCCCGCGTGGTGCCCGGATACTCCGTGACAATCACCCTATTTTTCTTGGAAAGACAATTCATGAGACTGGACTTGCCAACATTTGGCTTGCCAACCAAAACCACTTTGAGGCCTCGCTTTGCAATAAAACCCAACTCCGACCCTTCAAGAAGTTTTTGAATCGCGTCCATAATTTTTTGAATTTTTGAGGCCATCGCTGATGGCGCGTCCGGATCCGTCTCGTCTTCGGGAAAATCAATCGAAGCTTCCAAATGAGCCAAGATCACCACAAGCTCTTCTTTAAACCCTTGAGCTTTTTTGGAAAAGACACCTTCCAGTTGCGAGGCAGCCCATTGACGACCCAATTCTGTTTTGGCCTGAATCAGATCCAGCACCGCCTCCGCCTGCAAAAGATCGATGCGTCCATTTAAAAAAGCGCGTTTGGTAAATTCACCGGGCTCCGCCAAGCGTGCGCCATGAGCGATTAAAAGCTCCAGCACCGCTTTCTGCGAAACACTGCCGCCATGAGCGCTGATTTCCACCACATCCTGGCAGGTATAGCTTTTGGGAGCGCGCATGAGAAGCAAAATCACTTCGTCGATGATTTTTTTTGATTTTCCGGAAGACCCGGAAATCACATGACCGTATTGGGCGGTGAATGTTTTTTGATCGCGAACCGCCAAACCGCTTTTGGATTTGAAAACTTTATCCGCGATCGCGATGGCTTGAGAACCGCTCAGGCGAAGGATGCCAATGCCCCCCTCTCCGAGTGCCGTCGAAATCGCGACGATGGTGTCGTTGTCAGACTGTTTGATTGAGTTCATGCTTTTTAATTTCTGAAATAAAATACAAAGATCCCGTCGCTAAAATCAAATCGTCGGCGCTCGCCAAAACCTTGGCGCGACTCCAAGCGTCTTCCATTTTTTCTTCCAAGTGACTATTTTTTAAATGCCGGCCGGCGCGCTCCGCCAATTCTTCCGCCGGAAAAGCTCTCACCCCATGAAACTGGGTGATAATCACTTCCGCGTCTTCCGCCGCCAACACTTCGAGCATTCCTTCCACATCTTTGTCGCTTGAGATGGCGAGAATCACGATTAATTTTGAAAAATGAAAATGCCGGCGCAGAGCCGCGAGCGCTTTTTGCAAACTGTCCCTGTTGTGCGCGCCATCGAGCACCGTTTGCGGCGACTCGGCGATTTTTTCAAGTCTTCCCGGCCAAGAAGCATCCAGCACTCCTTGCTTCACCGCGCTTTCAGAAACCTCGAACCGGGTTTTAAGCGCCAGTGCCTTGGAAAGCCCGATCGCCAAAGCCGCGTTTTCTATTTGGTGACAGCCTAAAAGGCCGGTTTCCAATCCGTAATAATCCTCAAAAGGTGTTTTGAGATCAAATTTTTGGGAATGCTCGTCGTATTCTCTTTCAGAAATCTTAAGCTCTTTGCCGACATAAAAAAGCTGGGCTTCCCGCTCATGCGTTGTTTTCTGAATCACCGCCTCCGCTTCGGCCGTCTGGGGTGCCGACACCACCACTTCATGCCCCTTGATCACGCCGCATTTTTGCACTGCGATTTTGGCGATGGTTTTGCCCAATTTGTCAGCATGTTCAAGGCTGATCGGCGCTAGACCCACCACGCGCGCTTTGGCAATATTGGTGGAATCGTAAAGTCCGCCAAGCCCGACTTCTAAAACGGCCAATTGCGCCTTCATCTGTTTGAAATGACAAAAAGCCAGCACGGTCAGCACTTCAAAATAGGTCGGCGGATTTTTGCGCCAGGAACCGGTATCTAGCGTCTGGCGAATCAGATGCATCAGCTCAACAAAACGCGCTTCGCTGATCATAAGCCCATTCACGCGAATGCGCTCTCGCACCTCCAAAAGATGCGGCGAAGTGTAGAGCCCGACGCGATAATTCTCCATCCGCAAAATCGAACTCAAAAAATTCGCGGTGGACCCTTTTCCCTTGGAGCCGGCGATAATCACACACTCATAAGCGTTCTGCGGATTTCCCAGCTCCTTGGCCAGCATCCGCATCCGATCGAGCTTAAACGCCTCCGGATACTCATAGGACAGCGTCTTCTCATAATTAATAAACGACTCTAAATACTCCACCGACTCCCGGTAATCCATAACCGCGTAGATTAACCCAATCCAGGCAATTTATCAATGGTAGGGGTGGAGGCAAAACAAAACTGCTCTCGGATATCTCCGAGAGCAGTTTTTAAAGAAGTTCTTAAGGATGAAGCTTATTTCTTGGTGCCGCAGCTTCCGTCGTCGGCTTTGCAGCAGGGACAGGCCTTGAAACAGCTGACTAACTTCATGATACCCGCAAGTCCCACCACAATGTAGGTGGCGCGAACGGCCTTAGGAATGCTGCCCAAAAGTTGCTCGACAAGATTAAAATGAAACGCTCCCACTAGTCCCCAATTGATCGCTCCGATAATCACAATCAGACCTACAATTTTACAAATTCCGCAGCAGCCTTGTTTCATTTGTCATCCCCTCCAGGGTTGTGGATAAATACTCTATCCTCTTTGATTATATCACCTTATAGAGAATTTTGATAGATATTTTCCTGGAAGGCAAACCACTGCACCATGGCTTCATAGGTAAAGGCTGGAAGGATGTGCTCCCCATTAGAAACTTTCATAAATTTGACATCGGCGCCGGAGTCTTCCAGGGACTGTTTGGTCTCATACGCCAGCTGGATAGGAACACTCCCGTCGCGATCTCCATGAATAATGTAAAAATGCCTCTGCTCGGCATTGATCAGATAAAAAGAAGCGTTGAACTGCATCGGACTGCCGCTAATAATCCCGGTCGCCAGATACTCTTTCGGGTAGCGCAATGCCAGTGACAACGCGATAGCCCCTCCGGAGGAAGTGCCGGCGATGTAGATCTCGTCCGCGCGTAAATTATAGATTTTTGAGACTTCCTTGAGCGTCTGATCAATTCGAAATTGGATGCGGCGCAAATCCGTCTCTTTTTGAATCGAAGGATAATCGACATCCATGTTGATGACAAAAAATCCGTTTTCAGCCGCGGATTTTTTCCAAAGTTTTAAATCGTCTTTGGACCGGACATTTTTTCCGGGTAAGCAAACGATCACAGGCATCTTCGTTCCCGTCACCGAGGAAAGGCGGGGCACAAAGAAAGAGCAGTCGTTTTTGGAATCTTCGATAATTTGGCCGGTGTAAATACTTTCCGCCTCGGCCATGAAAAATACCGGGAAGAAAAGAAAAAAAACAAGAAATAGAGCGCTTCTAAGAGATTTCAATGCTTAAAATGACGTATCCCGGAGGTGACCATCGCAATTTTAGCCTTGTTGGATGCTTGAATGATTTCTTCGTCTTGGATGGATCCGCCCGGCTGAATAATAGCGCTAATGCCATGTTTTTTTGCCAGCGTAATAGAGTCCGGTTTAGGAAAAAATCCGTCGGAAGCCAAGACCGCACCCTTGGCGCGCTTTCCCGCTTTCCGAAAAGCGGTCAAACAAGAGTCCACGCGGGACGGCTGTCCCATGCCAAGCCCAAGCGTCGCGCCATTTTTAACAATCACAATCGCATTGCTCTTCACATAACGGCACACCTTGAACGCAAATAAAAGATCGTCGATTTGTGACTTTTTGGGAGCGGTTTTTGTCACACATTTTAAATCGGCCGCCGTCGCGTCGAGCACGTCCCGTTCTTGCACCAAAAGCCCGCTTTTTACTTTTTTAAAATCCAATTCCTTGTGGCCATGTTCGATCTGCGTCGTCAATAGCCTCAGGTTTTTCTTGGATTTCAAAAGCTCCAGCGCGCCCTTGTCAAAAGCCGGCGCGATGATGCACTCGACAAAACCGCTAGCCAAAATGGCTTTGGCTGTTTTCACATCCACCGTTTGGTTGAAGCCAATGATAGATCCAAATGCTGATAGCGGATCGCAAGCAAAAGCATTTTTGAACGCGACGGAAAGATCTTTCGCGATTGCGAACCCACAAGGACTCACGTGTTTGATGATAGAACAAGCCGGCTCTTGAAAAGATTCGACCATCTCGAGCGCTAGATCCAAATCCAAAATGTTATTAAACGATAGCTCTTTGCCGTGAAGCTGGTGAGCCGCGACGACTCCGTAAGCGTGTTTGCCCTTTTCCTGATAGAGCGATCCCTTTTGATGAGGATTTTCGCCGTAGCGCAAATCGTATTTCTTCTCGAAAGAAAAATCGACTTTTCCTGGTAATGCTCCGTCGCCGTTTTTCTTAGTTTCGAAATAATCCGCGATCAGCCCGTCGTAATACGAGGTCAGGCGAAACACCTTTCCCGCCAACGCCTTCATCGTGGACTCTTTCAAAAAGCCCGTCGCTTTGATTTCAGAAAGAACATGATTGTAGTCCGAGGGATCCGAGATAGCGGCCACCGATTTAAAGTTTTTGGAGGCACTGCGAAGCATCGCCGGACCGCCAATATCAATCATCTCGATAATTTCGTGCTCAAGCGTTTTAGTCTTTACCGCGTCCCAAAAAGGGTACAAATTCACCACCAGCAAATCGATCGGTTTGATATTGTGCTCGGCCAGTGTCGCCAGATGTTCCTGGTTGTCACGCAGCGCTAAAAGTCCCGCGTGCAGGTTGGGATGCAATGTTTTGACGCGCCCGCTCAACATTTCCGGAAACTTGGTGACGCTTGAAACCTCCGTCACATGAATCCCCTCTTTCCGGAAAAGCGATGCCGTCCCTCCGGTTGAAATAATTTCAACGCCCATGCCGGCCAACGCTTTCGCGAAAGGCACAATTCCGGTTTTGTCGTAAACACTAATGAGCGCCCGCTTGATTTTCATTTCATCCCCAATTCTTTTTTAATTTTATCTTTAAAATCTTTTGCCAACGTCAAAGTCACCGACCCCGGCACGCCAAGACCGATCCGGCGATGATCCACCGAAGTCACGGCGAGCACTTCCGAGGAAGTATTCGTCATAAAACATTCGTCTGCCGTGTAAAGTTCGTGCCGCGTCAAAAAAGTTTCTTGAGTGGAAAAACCCCGCGCCTGAGCGATTTCCATCACCACGCCGCGCGTGACCCCTTTTAAAATACCCGAACTCACCGAGGGTGTCAAAAGCCTTTTATGTTTGACGATAAAAATATTTGAGATCGTTCCTTCGGCGACGGTTCCCGACGGCCCTAAAAACAAAAGTTCATGAATCCCTTCCTCCGTTTTATCAATGGTCGCGAGCACTCCGCTGACAAATTGAGAGGCCTTGATGCGCGGATCCTGCGCTTTAAGCGTCCATCGCCGCGAAACCGTTGTCTGTACGGCAATCCCTTTCTCATACAAGGAAGGCGGATACGCTTCAAAATTTCTAAAAATTCCCACCAGCTGTCCGTCGCCTTCCACCTCAGGATCCCAGTGGAGACTCAGACGAAGCAGAACTCCCTCGAAACCACTTTCAACGATCCCCTCTTCCACCCAGCGCCCCAGCGCTTCTTCCGAAAAAGGATTTTCTTTTCCGATGGCTCGACACGATTCCCCCAAACGCTGATAATGCTCTCCAAAACGGAAAGCGCGCTTGGAGTAAATTCTTAAAGTCTCGAAAACCGAGACTTCGTCAAGAAATACGAGCGGCAACTCCTCGGCTTTGAAGAAATCGCCGGGCGCGGCGTTCTCCAAAGAGCGCCGAGAAAATGGCCGCCGCTTTATAAAGGGTTTCATCATATTCCTTTTCCGGATCCGAGTCCGCCACAATTCCGGCTCCCACTTGCAGAGAAGCCGTTTCTTTCCGAATCAAAAGACTGCGAATTAAAATATTCATGTCCATATTTCCCGAGAAACTTAAATAGCCCATCGACCCCGTATAAGGACCTCGCGCCGTCGGCTCAAGCTCATCAATAATTTCCATCGAACGGATTTTTGGCGCACCGGTGATGGTGCCACCGGGGAAAAAAGCCTTTAACACATCGACCGCCCCGAGATTTTTCCGCAAAACGCCTTCCACATTAGAAACGATGTGTTTGACATGAGAATAATCTTCCATGGTCATAAATTCGCTCACCCCCACGCTTCCGTAGGCCGAGACACGCCCCATGTCATTGCGCTCCAAATCCACAAGCATCAGATGCTCGGCTCTTTCTTTTTCATTCAAAATCAGATCCAAAGAAACCTGCTTGTCCTCTTTTTTATTTTTCCCGCGGGCACGCGTCCCTGCAATCGGCCGGGTCTGGATTTTTCCGCGTTCGAGTGAGACCAAGCGTTCCGGAGAACCGGATAAAATCTGAAAATCACCTCCGTTTAAAATTCCAAAAAATGCCGAAGGATTGAGCGTGCGGAGACGCGCATAAGCTCTTTTTACGTCTTCGCGGAAAGAAAAATCAAAGCGCTGGGAAAAGTTAGCCTGAAAAATATCCCCCGCTTTAATGTAGCGTTTGATCCGCCGGACAGAGTCGACAAAAGTGGCTCGCGTGAGCGAGGCCGCCACCGGCGGCATCCCGATAAAAGGGGAGGATTTTTTTGAAACCCGCTTGGCGCGCGCGAATTCCTTAAGAAGCGTTCCCAATCGTCTCGGGTTTTCCGCGAAAACCCAAGTTCTCTGACAAGCGTGATCCACCACAAAACCTTCGTTAAAAAACTGAAAATAAAGCTCCGGAAAATCAGTGTTCTGTTTTTTATCGTCCTGAAAACGCGGCTCAATCCAGCCTTTGGCGTCATAACCCACGATGCCGATGGCTCCCCCCAAAAACGGAGGTTCTTCCGGCGTCATCGCCGGCCGCGCGAAACGCCGGAGCAAGGCTTCTAAAATTTCAAACGGATTTTTTTTGGAATACCGTAACGCGCGCCCTTCCTTCAAACTCGTCCGGCCGCCGCGGGAATCCAAAATTAAAAAAGGATCAAAAGCGACAATCGAATATCGTCCGGTTTTTTTGGTCAGACGCGCGCTTTCCAAAAGCGCGCCGTGAGTCGAGCGACACAAAGCCAGGGGATCGCAACTGTCGCTAAGCACTTCGAAAGAAAGGGGCATTTTAAACGTTACCGAAAAAGAAGTTTTGTTTAATGCAGAAATCCGACTTTGCGCTTTTTAAGACGGATTTGGAGTTTGAGATCCTGGATTTCATCGCTGAGAGGCCGCATTTTCTCGGAAAGCATCAACGTCCTCTCCTCCCATTTTTGCTTTTCAACGGAAGAAAGATTGAGACCTTTGCTCTCGGTCAACATTTTCCGAACCTGATCCAGCGTGTCCTGATACCCTTTGAGCTCTGTTTCCTTCAAACCCAATGCGTTGGACGCCGCCTCGATGTCATGATTTAAAAGATCGCGCTTGGCTGCCACCACTTGTTTCATTTTTTCGATCTTCATATTCTGATTTTTAGCGTAAATTTCGTATTCTTGATGCAATTTTTCAGACTGCGCGTCCATGGTCTTTTTTTTGGACAAGAGATCATTTTTGATGAGGCTGATATCGTTATGAATCTGATCGCGCAATTCGATCATTTTTTTAAATTCGGGATCTTCTTTGGTGAGACGGTCAAGTTCTTCGGGGCCGTAAGACATGCAGCCCGACAGCACGAACGCAAGAATCAGAAATAATGGAAAACGTTTCATGAACATGAATATAGCACAAATGGCGGGGGAATAAAATCTACCAAAAGAATAGGGGCGGCCATAAAGGCCGCCCCTACTTACCACTAATCTCTTACCGCTTGGATTTAAAACTATCCAACAGCGAACTCACCTGCTTGTAAGCGATGTCCTTGCATCCCAGGCCGATAGCCAAGCCGATGCCGAGAGCCAATGCCGCTAAAACCGCTTTGATCACCAATTCTATGATCGAGGTGTCAATGCGAAGCTGTTTCAACGATTCAATCACCGTGAACAGGATGATAATCACCTGCGTGAACTGCGCCAAAGACCGGGCTTGTTGCACACCGGCCGTTGCCGTCGCGGTTCTCACCGTGTTGGCCAGAACGCTGGCAAAGAAAATACCCAGCACCAGGATAAAAACACTGGCAATAACATTTGGAACATACAGAATCACCTGATTGAGCAGTGTGGCCGCGACATTCAGTTGAAGCGCGTTGATCGCGATCAAAACCACCACCAGCATCGTGAGCCGATAGATCAGGACGCCGATAATCTCAGCCAAGGTGTAATTGATATCTCCCTTAGACAGGATATTGGCGATACCGATTTTCTCACTGACGGTATCGAGCCTTGCGAGTTTCAAGAAACGCGTAATGACCTTTTGAACCAAGCAAGCCAGCATCCATCCTACAATCAGGACGACAATGACGCTGACTAACGTCGGTAAAAAGCCAAGCACGCGTGTCATCATCTCTTTTGCTGGATCCACTACGGTTGTTTGAAAGTCCACGAGGAACCCCCTTTGTTATGTATTTCAACTTTTACATGGATTTTATCAAAATGTAACATTTTTGTCAATCCTTCATTGAAACCTATCAGAGTTAGTAAAAACATTGCGAAAGAAATCTGAGCCTTACCGGGTTCTAGCCCTAAAGTAATGGATTTTTGAAAATTTAGGCTATTTTAGCTCTTTTTTAGAGAGGATTTTGAGATGAGGATCAAACTGGTAAATCAAGGGCACGGCGGTCGCCAAATTAAGCTCTAAGACCTGCTCCCGGGTTAATTTCTCCAGGTGCATGACAATGGAACGAAGGCTGTTGCCATGGGCAGCCACGATCACATTTTTGCCCTTTTTGAGAGCGGATTCGATCTTAGATTCAAAATAAGGAAGCGTGCGGGCAGCCGTGTCTTTCAGGCTTTCCCCGTTGGGAGGGGCAATGTCGTAGGAACGGCGCCAAATCTTGACCTGCTCATCCCCAAACTTAACAGCCGTCTCGGCTTTATTCAGGCCTTGCAAGTCGCCGTAATGTCTTTCATTGAGCGCCTCGTCTTTTTCAAGCGGAATCCCCGCCTGGCCTAACTTTTCGAGGATTAATTTGAGGGTGTTCTGGGCGCGCTGAAGATTGGAGGTGTACGCCTGATCGAAATGAATATTCTCTTTTTTGAGTCTATCCCCTGCCGCGGCGGCCTCTTCAATTCCCTTCGGTGAAAGAGGCACATCCACCCAGCCCGTGAAACGATTTTCGAGATTCCACTGGGATTCCCCGTGGCGAACTAAAACTAAAAAAGACATATTAGTCGCGGCGTTTTCCGAAGATTCTTAAAAGCATGATAAAGAGATTGACAAAATCAAGGTACAGCGTCAATGCACCGATCACGACGGCTTTTTTCTCCATCTCTTCACCGGCGAAACCGGAAGCATGAATATTTTTGAGCTTCTGGGTATCCCAGGCAATCAGCCCCATAAACACCGCGATCCCGACAAAGGTGCTGATCCAGTAAAGCATCGTGCTCTTTAAGAAAATATTCACGACGCTGGCGACAATCACGCCGATCAAACCCATCGTCGCCAAACCGCCCATCGAGGTTAAATCTTTCTTAGTTGTCACGCCATAAACGGAGAAGAAAAAGAAAGTCCCCGCGGTGATCGCGAATGTCGTTAACACGGAAACACCGGTATAAACCAAAAATACCGACGTCAGCGTCACACCGTTTAAGAAGGAATAGACGAGAAATATCGTCGAGGCCGTCGACACGCTCATACTGCCAATCGCGGCTGAAAGCCAGATCACCAAGCCGATCTCAGCGATCACCAGAGCAATCAAAACAAGCGAGTTTGTGAAAACGAGCTTTAAAAGCTCCGGCTGGCTCATCAAACCAAAAGACGCCAACGCCGAGACTCCTAAACCCAAAGACATCCACAAAAATACTCTCGAGATAAAACTGGATTCGGCGGCCTGAGCCCTGGAACCCGTCATCATGTCTTGATTCATCTTAAATGCCTCCTAAATGTTGTTGCATTACTCAATCGGTATTTGAATCTTAAGTCCCTTTTTCGGCTTATTCGGATTGGGAATAATCTCTTTATTGAACTCATAAATCCGCTTCCATTGATTGCCGTTGCCATATTCCCTCTTGGCGATAGCCCACAGAGTGTCCCCGGCTTGAATCGTGTATTCTTTGGTGTCGACTTTTACAGCACTTTCCACTTCTTGCCGCTCTTCGACCACCTTGTCTTGGAAATACTGAGCTTTTTCCGCCGGAATCATGACTTCTTCGACCTCTGCGATCATGAACTGGGCATTGCGATCTTTTTGCATGCCAACAATGTCCTTCACAGGAGCCAGCGCATCAAGTTTGCCGCGGCTCAGGATGCGGATACGGTCTTGAGACAATCCTTGAGCGACCATAAACTTTTGGACAGAAGCCGCACGACGCTCGCCGAGCTTTTCATTGTATTTCTCGGAACCACGAACATCCGCGTTGCCGGTGATCAGAATATCGGCTTTAGGATTGTGTTCCAAGGTATACATGGCTTTTTGAAGAAGCTCTTGAGCATCTCCACGAAGTTCCGACTTGTCATAATCAAAGAATACTTTGACGTTTTTGAGAATGCGCTTAATCACTAAGGAAGGCTTCATCTCACCTTCGCTGGATTTGTAATCAAAAATCACCTTGCGAACATAAATGTAGCCCTGATTGCCCCAAAGCTCGGTCTTGCCGGGCTTGGTCGGCCACCACCAATAACCGCTGCGGACTTCGTCCTTGACCGGCGCGGGCTGGGCGTCACTGGGCCACCATGAAAATTGTTTGGCGAGCTTCTCATCTTCACTGGTCTTCACTTTAGGAAAATTAATGCCCGAGGTATTAAGATCCTGGGGAGCTGGAACGGCCGCGGCTTGATTTTGAACCATCGGCGCGACTTCGGCCTGAGGAAATTGATTTAAAGCGGTCGTGCTGGAAGGCGCTGCTTGATCGCTCTCGGCGGGCGCCTGGCTTCCGTCATCCGCCAAACCGTTTTTGGCGATAAAAAGACTGCAAATCAACAGCAATACCAGCCCTGATTTCTTATTCAAAAAAGACGTCATAAATTCACCTAATCCTTTAAATTTTAGTCGGTTGGGATTCAAAATAGCGCTACCAAAAATTGTATATATGAATGGGAATTAGCATACAAAGAAAGGTTGAATCCGTCAAGAGAAACAGGGATTTAGAGCGAGTTCAGATAATCAATTAATTGTCTGAGGCGGGCATAACCGGAACGGTCAAAATGGAACTTGAGTCGTTGAAGTTTGGGGTCTTTATTGTCATCCTCCTCCACTCCCGCAAGAAGCTCAAAGTCTCCCCGGCTCAA
>JAHFFN010000015.1 GCA_023247915.1 Candidatus Omnitrophota bacterium | reverse complement strand
CACTTCTCAAAACATTCCCCCCGACAACGAGCGATTAGGCTCTTTTGGAGCGCTTATGGATTTGACATAACTTTTAAGGGGAGCCGCCAAAAACCGTTGTGATAGGCCACAAAGACCTATCACTCGGTTTTTGGCGAGGGGCATCCCCAAAAGTTATGTCAAATCCATGCTCCAAAAGAGCCTATAGAGCGAGTGTCGGGGGGAATGTTTTGTGGGGAGTGATGCATCGAGCCAGATCCTGCCGCCCCTATGTGTGGTAAAATGGGAGCTTATGAAAAAGTATATTTGTATTCATGGGCATTTTTATCAGCCGCCGCGGGAGAATCCTTGGACGGGGGAAGTGGATGTCGAGGAATCCGCCAAGCCGTATCATGATTGGAATGAGCGCATTGCCAAGGAATGCTATGAGCCCAACACCAAAGCCTCGATTCTAGACGCTTCCGGCCAAGTCACCGAGTCCGTCAATAATTTTTCTAAAATCAGCTTCGACATCGGCCCCACTCTTTTATCCTGGCTCCGCCGCAAAGACCCTAAAACCTATCAGGCGATTTTAGCCGCCGACCGTGAGAGCGCACTCAAACACAATGGCCACGGAAACGCGATGGCTCAAATTTATAATCACGTGATTATGCCGCTTTGTGATCGCCGCGACAAAATCACCCAAGTGGTTTGGGGAATTAAAGATTTTGAATTTCATTATAAAAGAAAGCCGGAGGGCATGTGGCTTTCAGAAGCGGCGGTAGACCGAGAAACACTTTCTATTTTAGCGGAAAATGGGATTTTATTTACGGTATTGGCGCCGCATCAGGCGCTGAGTGTACGTCGCGTGGGATTTAATCAGCGCTGGCACCCGGTGCGCAATGAAAATGTCGATTCGCGTCATCCTTACCGGATCTTGCTTCGGCACGGAAAACAATTCCATATTTTTTTCTATGATGCCCCAATTTCACGCGCTATCGCGTTCCAGGGTTTGTTGAATAACGGCGACCAACTGACTCAAAAACTTTTAAATGCTTTTGGGCGCAATGAATCGTCGCAATTGGTCTCAACCGCCACCGACGGGGAGAGTTTCGGGCATCATCATCGATTTGGCGAAATGGCTATCGCTTACGGAGTGAAAAAAATAGAAAAAGAAAATTTAGCCGTTATTACCAATTACGCCGATTTTCTTGAAAATTCTGTCTCGCGCTGGGAAGTGGCTCTTCATGAAAACAGCTCCTGGAGTTGCTCGCATGGTGTTGAGCGTTGGCGGGCGGATTGCGGCTGTCGTATCAATCACGCGCCCGGTTGGAATCAAAAATGGCGGGCGACATTGCGACTGGCTTTTGATACCGTCAAAAAAACCGCAGATCATGTTTTTGAGACTCAAACAGAATCTTTTCTAAAGGATCCCTGGCAAGCCCGCAACGATTATATCGAGGTGATTCTGGATCCCTCAGAGGCTGTGCGAAAAAATTTCTTGTCAAGACAGTGCAAAAAGACTATAAACACCGAGGATCAAAACAAGCTTTGGCGGCTTTTAGAGGCTCAGCGCTTCACGCTTTTTATGTACACCAGCTGTGCTTGGTTTTTTGACGACATCGCGGGGGTGGAGCCGGTGCAAATGATGAAATATGCACTGCGCGCGATGGAGCTTTTGCAACCTTACAGTCCTCCGGGAATGGAAGCGGCTTTTTTGAAAGTTTTAAGCCACGCCAAAAGCAATGCGCCTGAAGAGGGTAGCGGCGCGGATGTGTTTGAACGGCATGTCCGGACGGCACGGCCAGTGAGTTTAAAATAAATGACAAATGTCAAAGCACAAATGACAACTCAACTTTATTTGTCATTTGAATTTTTTCATTTGTCATTCAATTTAAGGAATTTAAATGGGATTTAAATGTGGTATTGTCGGGCTTCCCAATGTGGGCAAGTCCACGATTTTTAACGCGCTCACACGCAGTTCGGCGCTGGCGGCCAATTATCCTTTCGCGACCATCGATCCCAATGTCGGCATTGTCTCCGTCCCGGACAAGCGCCTGAACGCGCTCTCCGAAATCGTCGCCGCCAAAAAAATTGTCACGACTTCCATTGAAATTGTCGATATCGCCGGCATTGTCAAAGGCGCCAGCCAAGGAGAAGGTCTCGGAAATCAATTTTTAAGTCATATCGCCGAAGTCGACGCGATTATTGAGGTGGTGCGCTGTTTTGAAGGGACGGACATCATTCACGTCAGCGGAAGCATTGATCCCTTAAGAGACATTGAAGTCATTCAAATGGAACTTATTCTGAAAGACATGGAAATTTTATCCAAACACAAGATACGTTTTGAAAAGGCGGCCAAGGCGGGGGATAAAAAAGCGTCGCAAGTGCTTTCCATTTTGGAACGCTATGAAAAAACTTTAAATGAAGGCAAGCCGGCTCGCCAAGTCAGTGTCACTGCCGATGAAAAAGCGCTCTTGAAAGACGTGAATTTATTAACGCAAAAACCGATCCTGTACGCGGCCAATGTCGCTGAAGAAGATTTGGGAAAACCCGATGGGCCTCATGTCGCGGCTGTGCGTCAAAGAGCCGCCGATGAAGGCGCTGCCATGATTACCATTAGTGGCAAGGTTGAAGAGGATATTTCAAAGTTGGAGCCTGAAGAGCGCGAAGAATTTTTGAAAGCGATGGGACTCAAGGAGTCCGGTCTCGACCAATTGGTGCGCGAGGGGTACAAACTCTTAAACCTGATCACTTATTTTACGGTCGGGGAGACCGAAAACCGTGCCTGGACTGTTGCCAAAAATTCCACCGGCCCTCAGGCTGCCGGAGTGATTCACTCGGATTTTGAAAAAGGCTATATCCGCGCCGAAGTGATCGCTTATGAGGATTTTTTGAAGTACAAAGGGGAACAGGGCGCCAAGGAACAGGGGCGTTTTCGCCTCGAGGGCAAGGAATACATTGTCCAAGACGGCGATGTCATGCACTTCCGCTTTAGCGTCTAATTTTATTGAAGTTTTCCCGTCTTAAGCTACAATATGAATCCGAGTTTTTATCTTGTTTGGCATTGTCAAACCGTCAATAAAGGAGCAACACGTGGTCACTATTTCTGAAGGCAAATTAAAAAGTTTAGAGAATGTTTCCAATAAAAAAGGCGTGATTACCGCCGCCGCCATGGATCAGCGTGGCTCACTTCAGAAATCCATCGCCAAAGCCCGGGGCGTGAGCGATAAAGAAGTCACTCCTCAGATGATGGAAGAATTCAAAATCATTGTGACTAAGGTGTTGACGCCTTATTCCAGCGCGATTTTGCTGGATCCTGAATTTGGTTTACCGGCCTCCAAAGCGCGCTCCAAAAACGCGGGACTTTTGCTGGCCTATGAAAAAACCGGTTATGACGCGACGATGGAAGGACGTATCCCAGATTTCTTGGACGGTTATTCCGCCAAGCGTCTCCGCCAAGAAGGCGCCGACTGCGTGAAAGTGCTTTTGTATTACACGCCTTTTGATGAGCCCAAGGTGAATGCCAAAAAACAAGAAATCATGGAACGCATTGGCAAAGAATGCGAAGAAGAGGATATCGCGTTTTTCTTGGAATTTGTCGGCTATGATCCCAAGAGCAACACAACCGATTCTTTGGAATACGCCAAGCTCAAGCCGGAAATCGTGATCAAGAGCATGGAAGAATTTTCCAAGGATAAATACAAGGTGGATGTGCTCAAGGTTGAAATTCCCATCGACGTCAAATACCTGAAGGGTTCCAAAGCTTTTAACGGCAAAGACGCGGCCTATGATTGGGAACAGGCCAAGGCGATTTTCCGTCGTCAGGACAAATGCACCAACAAACCGTTTATTTATCTTTCCGCCGGCGTGAGCGACGAGATTTTCCGTGAAAATCTTGAGCTTGCGATTGAAGCCGGAGTTGATTTTGCGGGCGTTCTTTGCGGTCGCGCGACTTGGAAAGATGGCATTCCTGTTTACGCCAAAGAAGGCGCCAAAGCGATGGAAGCTTGGATGCTGGATCGCGGCGTGAAAAATATTCAAGCTTTGAACGCGGTGCTTGAAAAGGGCGCCAAGCCCTGGCATTCCCGCTACGGCGGTCGCGACAAAGTCCAAGTACGGGCTAAAGCGCTGAAATAAGCTTCTGTGTATATCCCGGGTCGCAAGAGTCAAAAAGAACGGGAAAAAAAAGAAGATGATCGCCGGCGAGGCTCGAGAGAGACTCACGCGACCAAGGCCAAGCCTGGCGACATTGATCTCCTAAAACTCCAGCGCGCTTACGAAGATCTGGAAGAAGCGCATCGCCAGCTCCGCGAATCGCATGTCGAGATGATTTACAAACTCGCCATTGCCGCGGAGTACAAGGACTCCGACACCGGCAATCATATCCTGCGTATCAGCGATTACTCGACGGCGCTGGCGGAGGCACTCAAGCTCTCCGATGATGAAGTCGCCAATATCCGTTATGCCAGCCCGATGCATGACATCGGAAAAATCGGCATCCCTGATCGCATTCTCCAAAAACCAGGAAAACTCGACGCTCAGGAATGGACGATCATGAAAACGCACACCGTGATCGGCGCGCGTATGTTTCAGGGATCTTCCTCGCCGCTTTTAGCCGTCGCGTCTGAGATCGCTTTGACTCATCACGAAAAATTTGACGGCTCCGGTTACCCCAACGGTCAAAAAGGGGAAGAGATCCCTTTGGCCGGCCGTATCGTGGCGCTGGTGGATGTTTTTGACGCGATCACGACCAAGCGTTGTTACAAAGACAAATGGCCTTACGAAGAGGGGATCGCTTACATTAAAACACTTTCAGGAACGCATATGGATCCCAAGCTTGTCGAGCTTTTCGCCAAAAATGAAAAGCGTATTTATGAAATTTATAATGCCAATTTGAAAATCCAGGAATTTTTGGATGAATCCAATGCCGAAGCGAATTCGCTTTAATCATGGCCGCCGCAAAAGATTATTATAAAGTTTTGGGCGTGGGTGAAAACGCTACCGAAGATGAGCTTAAAAAAATCTACCGGACTCTCGCTAAAAAATATCATCCGGACGCTAATCCCAATAACAAAGCCGCTGAAGAGAAATTTAAAGAGATCTCAGAGGCGTATTATGTTTTGAGTGACGCCAAAAAGCGCCGTGAATACGATTCGTATAAAAAGGCCGGGTTCTCTCAAGGTTATGGTGGCGGAGGAGGCGGTGGGTTCCAGGGCGCGCAAGGCTTCGATTATGATGAAATCTTACGCGCGTTTCGTGGGGCTCAAGGCGGCGGAGCGCGTGGCGGGACTTTTCGCTTTGGAGGCGGAAACGCGGCAGGATTTCAGGATGTTTTTTCGGATCTTTTCTCCGGCGGTATGTCCCAAGGAGGGGAAGAAGATTACGGCGGCGCGATGCAGTCCGTTTCCGCGGATGTGACCGCCACACTCAAAATCTCCAAAGCCCGCGCTCAAAAAGGCGGCGAAGTCAGTTTTGGCACTCAGGACGGAAAAAAAATTACAGTAAAGATTCCCGCCGGCATCACCAGCGGAAAGAAACTTAGATTATCTCGACAGGGCAAAGACTGTCCGACCTGTCAGCACCCCGGCGATTTAATCCTGACAATTAAGGTTGAATAGAGTAGACATAAAAAATCCCCGGCTCCCTTGAAAGGAGCCGGGGATTTTTATTTATTGTTTAAACGCTTGTACCTACTTTTCCTGCATGAGCGATAGCCACCCACACCGCGAGAGTACCGATCACAACGGCCACCACGAGAGTCATAGGATTAACCGCGCCATAGTGCGAGGGGCCTAACATCGCGAAAAGCATAGGCGCAGAGAGATACGTATTTGTGCGAGATGCTAGATACGCTGTTTTGCGAACCGCCGGGAGTTGATCCGCCGGAACTAAACCTTTCAGCATTTTTTTCTGATTAGGCCAGATGATGAACCAAACATTGAACCACATGATGGAAGCCAATGTCATTCCAAAAAGGATCCAAGTCGCGCGGCTGGTGATGCCCATTTCGTCTCTAAAGAGAGCGCTGGGACCAAATCCCATACCGGGTGTGTACATGTAAATCAAGGTGAACAAGAGCCAACCGGTGATAAAGGTAACCATCGCGCCCCAACGAAACCACCACAACGCGCGTGGCATGAGCTTGGGGTTGACCAGCTTCTTGGTCGCGTCATCCATCGCGCCTTGAAGCGGGACATTCACAAAATTGAAAAAATAAAGATGGCCGATCCAAATAATCGCAAAAAAAACGTGCATCCAGCGAAGCAAAAACTGCAAATTTGTATAAAGATCCGTAAGAGCCATGATTCCTCCTGTGTGATAATTCCACAGTAATTTTAACACTTTTAAGAGCCCGTGTTAACATATTCCTATGCTTAAAATTAGACACGATGACTTTAACCTTGCTTTGACGATGGATTCCGGGCAAGTGTTCGGATTTTCGAAAGATTCCGAGGGGGTTTATGAGGGGATGGTTGGGGGTGTTTTTGTTCGGCTATCCCAAAAAGAGGGAAATATCCAAGCGGCGGCCAAGACGCCCGCTTTTAGGGCTCAGCATCTTCGCGATTATTTTGACTTGGATCGTGATTTGAACGGGCTCTACCGGATTTTCAAGGCCGATTCTATTCTTGTACCCGCATTAAAATTAAAAGGACTTCGCTTGATTCGTCAGGATTCTTGGGAAGCGCTGGCTTGTTTTATTATTTCTTCGAATAACAATGTTAAACGCATCCAAGGCATTTGGCAAAATCTTTGCCGGCATTTTAAAGGTTTTCCCAGCGCTTCTCAGGTGTCTGCCAGTCATGAGCGTGTTTTGAGAGAATTGGGATTGGGTTACCGGGCACCCTTTTTGCATGCCACGGCGCGTTTTGTGGCGAATAATCCGGTTTGTTTGGGGCATATCCGCCAATTGCCTTACCCAGAGGCGATCGAGAAAATTATTTGTTTTCCCGGGATTGGCCCCAAGGTAGCTGACTGCGCGCTTCTCTATGGATTTCAAAAATATGAGGCGTTCCCGGTGGATGTGTGGATCTTGCGCGTCATGCGTAAGCTTTATTTCAAAAATCGCAAGGTTTCCGAGAAAAAAATCCAAGTTTTTGGCCAAAAACGATGGGGTCTTCAAGCCGGATACGTCCAACAATACCTTTTTCACTCCGCCCGCACTAATATTCTGTGAAATCCCTAAGGTGGGGTGCTCATCCTTAGTTGATTAGCCCACCTTTGAATATTTGGTATTTTTCATTTTTCTTGTGTAAACTATCACTTTATAGGTCATAACCTATTGATGTTAAAAGAGTTAAGAATAAAATATCTTTGCGTTTAATTTGAAATTAGTATTTATTAATGTATACTATTAGTAATAATTTAATAGTTTTAATTAAATCAAACAGATAGCTTATGCCCAGAAAAAAAAGACCTATACTAAAGTCTATCGCCGCCATTCTTGTGGCTACTTTTTTAGCCACGGATTTGGCCTATGCCTATCCGTCGGACGGCGGCGTTTCAGGGACAGTCCCCTGGCGGGGACAGTCCCTATCGGCTAGCGAAAGCCAAACTCTTCTCCTGAAAGACCCCTCACGCTTTGAAGCGCCGGTGGAATTTTCTTCGCTCAAAGAGATTCACAAAGGGGATGACAAAACTTTTATTATTCATATCCAAGACGCCCACGCGAATCTAAGCGGTCAGCAAAATCTCGCTAATTCTCTTGATCAAATCATGTCCAGGTACAAAGTTTCGTTGGTGCTTGTGGAAGGCGGTTCGAAGGACGATACGCTGACTCCGATCAAAGAAGTCGCGCCGCCGGAGGTTTGGAAACGCGTTGCCAAGAGCTTTTTGATGGAAGGAAAAATTTCCGGCGAAGAATATCTTAATTTGATTTCCGATCATCCGATGAAAATCATGGGCATCGAAGATCGAGAGCTGTATCTGAAAAGCGTGCGCGCTTACGGTGATCTTGCCGAACGCCGCGAAGCGATTTTGGAATATCTAAAGCGAATCGACAGCGGACTTGAGAAATTAAAACGGAAACTTTATCCGAAGGAGTTGATCGAATACGAAGCTTTAGGAGATAGAAGGCAGGAGTTAGGCGATAGTAAAATAAAAAAACTTCTTGAGCTCGCCCAACTCAACACCTCAACGTCTCAACAACTCAACAATTTTCCAACCTTACAAAAACTCTCCATACTCTTAGAGCAAGAAAAATCCATCGACTTTAATCTCGCCAATCTCGAGCAGGCCGCCTTGATCCAAGAGATTGATAAAAAGGGCGGAGGCAGCGAGCTTCGGGATTATTTGTCCAGGGCGTCCAAATTAAATCAAAACAAACTCGCTCAATTTTCCTACTTTCGAAATACTTTGAATATCGCGAAAACTAAGAATATCCAATTGACTCAATACCCCAACTACGCGGCTTACGGCGATTACCTGGAAGAATTTTCCAAAATCGATCTCGAAGAACTCATAGAAGAATCCGAACGGTTGGAGGACGAGGTGTATAAGGCTGTCATTGCGAGCGAAGCGAAGCAATCTCAGATTGCTTCGTCGCCTTCGGCTCCTCGCAATGACATAGCGTTAATTCACGCAATTGATCGCTATATCCAGCTTCTCCAAACAGCTTATCACATTCAAATGACAACCAAAGAATTCGAGCTCTTTAAAGTCAACGAGCCCGACTTCCTGACCGCGGCGACTCTAGCATTTATCAATCGCAAACTCGCCGAACTCGGTTACTTCACGGATCTCTTGCCGTATGAAAACTATTTGGAAGAGGGGAAAGCGGCGCTAGAAAATTTCTATGCCTCCGTCGCTGAAAGAGATCTCTCTTTCATGAAAAACTCCGAACGCATCCTGAAAGAAGAAAATGCCCAAGTTGCCATCCTTATCGCCGGCGGCTATCACACCTCGCATCTCACGAAGCTTTTCAAAGAAAAAGGCTATTCTTATGCTGTGCTCGCTCCGACGGTGACCTCCGAAACCAATCAGGCCAAGTACGAAAGATTGCTTCTTGAGCCTGTCAAAAAAGAAATCAAAATTGTTTCAACCTCCTCCGAGAGCGCCCTAGAAAAAGACTTTATCCAGTTAAAAAAGGCCAATGACGATGTAAGAACTGAAAGAATCGCAGAGGCACTTGATGGAGCTAGGCTGGCTCAATTGGTGGGCGCCGCTGCCCGAATAGCGCACACGGAAGACAAGGCTGCGGCGATGATGCTCGAATCTGCGATTGGAGCGAATCGTTCGGCGTCCGCCAAAAAGTCAGCGGGTCTCTCCTCGGCGCCTTTGGCGCCTCGGGGGGCGCGGCTGGTGGCGGCGCAACAAATTTTGGAGGCGGTTTTTGAACGCCAAGAAAGCAAAGCTTTGAGTCTGCTCATCCAAGCGAGTGATAAAGTGGGAGTTTTGAACAGTATGCGGGATTTGTGGGAGACAACCGCTTTAGGCTACGAAAAACTTGTTGGAGATAGCAAGGAAGAGTTTCAGGTTCGAGCCGACAGATTCGTTGATTTTTTAAAAATCATAGTTGCGTCGGAACATCCCGATTTTATCCCCTTGAGAGTATTGGCATCTCAAATAGTTGAAAGTATTCAAAAAGGACAACTCTATATTGATTTTAATATTGCTCTTAAAAAAAGAAAAGAAGAGGCATACCAAATTTACCTCAAAAAGAAATCGAGCCGGCGTGGAAATGATACCGTAGCAGCTAAAGTCGCAGCTCAATATAAGCTGAGGAAAGACATAAACCAATTAACTAAAAATGGAGAACAGTGTCCGTCTGCGGAAGAATTTGACCAGTTTTATCAAGCAATCACTGAGCCGGGAGATTCTAAGTTGGTCACCGATAATCTCGTCATGGTGTTTTCGATCTTTGCAGAGAAAGAAAATACAGAGGGGGCTGGGAAGTTTCTAGATTTATTGATTTCAAGAGTGGATGCTTCGGAGCCCCTAAAAGTAATGGGTCCCATGGTTGTGCGAGATAAAGCAGATTTTGTAACCGGAGCGTTAGAGATGATACCTCCTGGGGGTACAGAAGCGGGTTATTTGAAAAAATTATTTGGATCTGTGAACCTCGTTGAAATTATACAAAATTCTCAAACGCGTTATAACGGCTGGATTTTTGGAATCTCATTGGAACAATTCAGGCGATCGGCATTGGTGTTGATCGTCGAACTTGACTATAAGAATGTTAGTCGCGACTTGGAGGGTATGCTTGGAGAGTCCATTATTGGTGAATTTTCAAACGTTCGTTTGGAAGCCCATACCGCAAGAGATATTAATGTGGTAAGAGATATTATCAATAACTTCATTGATTCGCGTAGTCTCCACCTTCAATCCAAGTCAGAGGAGTTGTTAGATATAAAACGCCGTTTAATTGAGCTTGTGCTTCTTGATAGGGATCTGGGATCCGGTGCGCGGCTGGCAGGAAAGACAAATGGTGGAGAGTGGATGAGGGATGGTGGAAAAACAGCAACGCCACAATCTCCGATGGCGCAGCCATCGGTTGGCGCGCGGCTGGCAGATTTGGCTCTTACTCCGAGCACTGTTCCTTTGGAACGCGCTTATTTTAGTCCAACCGATGCGGCCGTAGCATCCGAGATATTGGATTACTTGGCCGGAAATCCAAAAATAGCCCAACATTTTTCTACAAAAGATCTTGCTGAAGACGTCAATCTTACTTTTGCATCCAAGAAATTTAGTCACACAACTCGCTACGCGTACATCGTAAAAGCTTTACAACTCGCCAAAAGCAAAGGCTATGTAAAACTTCTAGAAGAAGGGCGCGGCTCGATGGGGCGTCGTTATTATGAATGGACGGGAAGTTGGATTGTAGGCACAAAGCTTCAAGGCACTATTGAAAGTGGTGGTCGCCGCAAGAGACTTCCAAAGACTGCGATTACTTGGGAAGAGAAGCGCATCCTAGCCATAAAAAAATCACTTGCTGAGCAGTTTCTAAAAATGCGCGAGAAGATGAAATTGACGCAAGCAGAAGCTGGTAAAGTTATAGGAAAATCACGAACGGTGGTCGCAATGATAGAGGGGCAACCTCAAGAATTTTCTATATCTTATCTTCGGCGTGTACTGAATGAACTTAACCCCAATTTAAAGATTAAGATGCCGCGCATGCCCAAGGTAAAAGGGCGGCTTACGGGAAGAGAGAAGAAGCGGCTTGGATTTTTTATTGAAAGCACTCGTCGTTCGCTGGGGATAACACAAAAAATCGCTGAGCAAGCGCTTAACTTACCGCCCGGCACATTCACGTCCATGGAAAAGCATGCTTATCAGCACTCCACAACAGAGCTAAGAGAAGTTATGGCGCGCTTTCAGAACCCACGAGTGGTGGCTCGTCTTCAAGAATTAAAGGATGCTGCCGAAATTGAACGAGTTCTGGAAGAGCTCAAGGGTCTAAGCATCACTCCGATTTTGAACGACGAAGCCAAAGCCATCGTAAGATCATTTCTTGAAGGGAAAGAGAAGGGTAGGTTTGACGCGTTGGCGGAGCGTTTGGCGCGGGCGAACCAGATGGGCAGCTCTTTGGAGGAGGCAGAAAGATTGCTGGTCGCGGCGCTTGTCGGCGTTGAAGAGGGACTGAATAAAGAGAGTATTTCAGAGTTCATTTCCAAACATCAGCCATGGATTACCGCGCAGATCAGGGTAAGCGCATCAGCTAAAGGTTGGGGAATCGAGAGAGATCTGGTTGCCAATGTACTCAAAAAAATTCGACGTTATTATGCAAAAGCAACTCCCTACGGCGCGCGGCTGGCGACGGCGAGTTCGAAGTGGGAGCACAGGCTGAGTTCTTATTCATTTCCAATTATCAATTCGACGGAGGAAACGACGGAGACGGGAGATTTGAGAAAAGACCTTCCCGCGGTTGTGACTGCTTTGGGAAATGATCCGAAGAATCTTGTTTATTTGCGTCGGTTGGCGGCAAAGGTCAATAGAGCGTTAAGAAGAATCCCAGCTGGGGAGAGAGAATTAATCCGAACGAATAGAGGAGTACAACTTCCCGAGTATTTGCATGAAACCGATTTTACGGCCGAGGTTTATCCTGCCGATTTTACCAATCTATTTCGAGATGCCCGAATTAATTTAGCGAGTTTATTGGCTAGTATTCGAGATCGAGATTTTAATTTGTCTTCTGAGGCAAGCGCGCAAATTCTGATTCATTCTTATGGGCATGTGGTTGAGAGTAATGGAGGAATTGTTTGGAATGAGACAGCCGTCGGAGTTACCGAGAAGGCCGCATTAAAACTTCAGCGCGAACAGCTTGTAGAAAAGTTCGGACTAGATAAAACCAAGCCGACGCACGAAGATCAGGATCCTATGTATTGGCTCGGGAGAGCAGAGTCCGATCTTTTGGCCGAAGTTTACCGGAATCAAGTCCAGCCCAATGGAAGTTTTAAAACAGCATTCGCGCGAGAAAGATATCCCAGGTTTTTCGTGTCCTCCGAAAATTGGAAGCAGCACTTGAACACAGAAATGGGGATCATAGCCTTTGCGCAGCACATGGTCATGTTTGAAAAAACAGGATCTCTCCGGTTGGCTCAAGCAGCTATTGAGAAGCTTATTGCGCCTCTTCCATTCCCGAATAGAAATTTATTCGTTGAAACTTACCAGTATCTATCCAACTATTTCGATAGCCATCATTATGACCCAAATTGGGTTAAAAAATTCAAAGGAGCGCGGCTAGCGAAATTTAAATTAACTAGCAGGCGCAGGTTTTTGGCAAACGCAGCGAAGTTGTTGGCCGGCGGTGCATTCGCTTCCTGTTTTGCGGCGATACCGGAAAAAGTTCCGGACGAGTCAGTCGCTGACAAAAAATTTCAGCAGTTTATGAAAAGCTTGTCACAAAAACCGCTTTTAAAGGGTTATCGTCCGTCTACGGAAGGCGGATTGGACAATTCCAACAAAATTCTTGGAGAGTTGGTGCCGCTTCGTAAAAAACTCCAAGACCCAAATTTAACAGAGCCGCAACTGAGAGAACAGTGTCTACAAACTTATAGAAAAATAATCAATTTGTTTCCCGATGAGTTTAAAGCGGGTTTAGACATGCGCTTGGCCGATGATGCGGCAATTGATCAATTTTATGTCCGACTCCGCGATTACTTTGGTTTTAATGGAATGGTCGTCTTCTATGAGGGTCGCAGTAAAAAAATGCCGTATTATTTTATACCGGCTCTTGCCTTTATAGTCGTCGATGTAGAAAAAAACACCGGCGTTCCCGTTGTTGTTTCTATCGGAAAGGATCGGAGTTTTGAAGAACATCGTGGGCTTGGGTTCACACTCAACGGCACACCCATGATTGCTTCGGCTGCCATTCAAGAAGAGAAAAAATCTTTAGAAAATCTTAGGGCAGAGACGATGAAAGACAAGATAACTTTTGGTAAAGCTTTAAGCTATGAGAGCGAACGCGAAGGAAAGCGTGTCCAATCGCTTTTTCAAGACGACGTGCTGGAGGGATCAGATTATTTATTCCGAAGACTCATTTCTTTAATGCCTAAAGACGTCGAGGGAGAAATCTTAAAGGACGGTGGCTATCATGAGGAGCAGCATCAGCGTGACTATGGCCTAAACCTAGATAAGAAAACTTTGGAATTAAGAGCGAGAATTAAATCATTGCGCCATGCCCCTTGGCACAGAATGCTTTCTTTGGCGATTCATCACAAATATTCCGGAAATACTGGGGATGTTCTTGTTAATCAAATCGAACAAGAAATTAAAGAGGCGATAGTTAAGATTATCTTGGACGACCCCAAGTCCTACCAGGCATTGATCGAATTGAGTATCCCAGACATCCCTTCCTCCGTTAGCCAACAATCCATTGTTACGGCTCAATTGTACAAATTTGTACTCCCCGAAAATAAAAATAAGTTAGAGGCGCTGACTCAAAAACTAGCCGAGCATTATGGGTTCACTGATTTGTTTCCCAAACCTTCTGGCGCACGGCTGGCGGAAAATCCTAATAGGCGCTTATTTTTGAAAAATGTTTTAGGAGCCGCTTTTTTAGCGGCAAGCGCGGGAGACTTGGCGACACAAGAACAGCCTACAGCGAAGACTCAAGAAAAGCCTTGGCAAGATTTTAAGGATACTCAAAGTTTTGAGGGAATCAAAGAATGCTTGTTGCAGACGCTTGAGTGGATGAAAAAATCCAATTATCCGTTTCCTGCCGTGTTGGATGCTTATGCGGAAGCGTTGAAAAATGCCACGCCGATCATGGGGGATCTTGAGAGAGCGCCCATTCTGACTAAAATGCTTTTGACGAAGGATCGGCCTCTTATCAGCATAAATGTGAAGACATTGTCCGGTATTTTGACGGCGGTCAAAGGAGGTGGGGACAAGAGCGCTGAGTTATTTCTTGAAAATGTGGTGTCCATGCTGGGTAGAGAGGCGTGGGGATTGGCCTATTTGAAGGAATCGTCCGAAGAAGGCGATGAATTGTCTATTCTCCGAAAAAATATAGCCAAGTCTCTCGAAGAATTTAATTATGACGCGGATAAAACACTAGCCAAACACGATCAAGATATTGAAAAGCTCGCGGCTTTTACAATCGCCGGCGAGGCGTTCGAAGTTTATCGGCAATTGGAAGTTGCGGATTGGGCGAGAGCCGTATTTTCAATTCCTGCTCCAAAAATCAGAGCTGACGATCCAAATAAAACTTGGCTTCAGGAGCTGGAATCCAGGCGATCGAGCTTGGAATCTATTCTTGAATATGAATTGAGCCTCTGGCTTCCGCCAAGCCTGTCCAATTATTTTGTGGCGGGCGGATTTAATCCGCAATCGGCACGCACGCCCATCTCCCAGTTTGCTTATGACAGTTTTGTGGTTTCGGAGATGCAAAAAGGGAAAAAAGGTTTCGAAGCCGCGGTGATTCGAAGCTATTTTGAGAAAAATGGACGAGTTCCCAAGGAATTATTTAGAAATTCCGCAAAACGGTTGGCGCCTCTTGTCGAGCGCATAGTTAAAAAATACGAAAAAAGAATCAAAGAAGCTTATCCCAGCAAACCCACCGGCAAAGCGGGCGCTCGGCTGGCGGAATACAAAAATCCTCCATGGCTGCCCAATCGCGAAGTTTTGGAGAAATTGGCGGCCTCACGTCACATCGCTGTGGTGGTGGATCCAAAACCTGAAGATATATTTACGAGAAAGTGGATCCAGTTCGATCAAGACTTAGACGTTACGGTTCCAGTGGGAAGCCAGGCATTTTCAAACAAAGATGTTCAAAGATGGTCTATGCTCAATAATCTATCGGTGACACAAATCTTTAAAGAAATGCAGTTGCCTGAAACGACGACGGGTTTGGTTGTGTTGTATACCAGTGACTTAGTCTCATCTAAAAAACCTGTCAGTTTTGAGCGTATTCTTTTGGAAGAGATATTGCACGTGATTAGTGATGATGAAAGGCCTGTTCAGCATGATGTCCACATCAATCTAGCTATGGAAGCTGTCACCAACTTTTTTATTTTGATGTTTTATCCCGAGGATAAGGTTTCCGAATTTTACTCTCCGCATGTCGATTGGAGTGATGACGAGAAAAGAGCATTAATCGCTCGTTATTTTGTCCAAAAAGGAAACTCGCCGGATTTTCAAGCCATTCTTTCAAGGCTTGCAGCCGATATTCCAAAAAATGTCTCTATTCCCGTAGGGGAGGGTCATCAAAATATTCAATCCATACTTTTAGGCGGTTTTGCCGATGATGAGGGCTATCAAAATCATTTAAAAGCTTGCGTGGCGTATCTAGTCAAAACCCACGCGTTTGCTGGATTGACGATTTCCACTGAACGCAATTTTGGCGCACGATTGGCGGCTCAACCTTTTACGTCAGACCCCACGCTTCTTTCGCTAAAATTAAAGGCTTATCAAGAATGGATCGATGCTTTTTTAAGTGATTACGCGGAGCGTTATCCGGAACTTGAATTTCATGCTTTGGCAGAAGCTTTTAAAGAATTGGTTCAGCGGCCGATTCATGAGGATGACTGGGAAGCGCGCTATGTGGACGCTGTCGGAAAACACTTCAGCGAAGCTCGTCCTAGCATAGACAACGACACTCTCAAGTATGCCTTACGAACATTGGTCAACAAATCTAAAAATGAAGATTTTTCACCTGAAGATATCGAAGCTTTGGTTGAATACATCAAAAGTGCTCATCCTGTTGAGAAAAAACAAAATGAATCCAAATCAGGCAAAAAACAAATAGAGATTAGCCTGGTAAAGCAAGATGATGAAGAAACTGAAGAGTTGATGTCAGAGTTCGGAAATGAATTTGAGGTTTATTTGGCAGTCGGTTTATCCAAAGAAACAAGGGCTGATTTTGAGCGCATGTTTAGCCCCTCAGCCGATGACGAGGCGGTTCAGTATGGAATTCTTTCTGCCAACGGAAAAATAGTAAGTTTATTGAGGATAGGTTATAGAAACGGCATTATCCCTACGCTTCATAATATGCCTCTTAAAAAACTAACTTTTGAATTATGGAGCTTGACTCGTCAAAGGACTGCTAATCCATCGGATTTTTTAGACCTACCTTTGGTTGGAAATCAATGGATTCATCGAGTTGAAAAGATTAATGATGGCGATTCTTTAAGCAGGATCCGCATGACCTATGAAGTCCCTAAAGGCACGCGGCTGGCGCAAAGACCATGGCTGAGCAACCTTTTTGATCTTGAGAAACTCAGGCGATGGGTAAACGCGCATCCCAGAAAATGGCGTCCGTTGATTCGGCTTATCGCGAAGAATATCCATCATGTCAGCCAGGAAAAATTTGAAGAAGCTTTGCAAGAGGCTGTGGATGATTTTAAATCCAAGTTTTCAGGATCCTATCTCATGATGAATTTAGAGATGTCCCAGCCTGACAGTGTGGAATGGGTGCGTTCCCTTGTTCTTGAAAAAGGATTGCCGGCACCTGTCAATCCGGATCTAAGCCAAAGTATGATAGAAGCGCTTAGGGCAAATCCTGAGGTGTTAGATGTGGTCATTGCCGATGACGCGTCTTATACCGGGGATGCCTTAGGTTCTTACATTCTTCGGATTCAGGAACATTTTCCGGAGAGAAAACTGCGCTTTCATGTTCTTGTTCCATTCATGACCCGTGCCTCTGTGAGCACAGTTAAGAAAAAAGTTTCAGAAAGAACGCCCAGTAAAATTTATTTTTATAAACATCGCCAAATTGAAACTCTTGAGGAAATTCTTAAAAAAGCCTCTCCCAAATACATTCAGATGGCCAAAGAGCTGTATGCCGGGCATCATTCTGATCTTAATTTTGACGATTACAATTTTGAGCACGATAAGGTCAGAACTCTCACTTATTTTGATCACAAAGTTCCGGACACGCTGTCGTTTTTCAAGCATATTTTGGATGGCTGGGTATTGGGGCTTAACGGAAGATTCCAAGTCTCAAAAGGCCGCTTCTCTTTGATCCCAAAAACAGTGGAACCGTATCATCCGGATTATCAGGAATGGGCTAAAAGACAGATCCGCCACGGGCGTCGACGCACTTCTGGTGTTCCGGTGGCGGCGGGCGCGCGGCTGTCAGCGCTGAAAAATTTCTCGGTGGTTTTGTCGATTGCTTTGGCGCTGGTGACGGGAAATTACTTTATCGAGAGGCACCTTTTCAAGGCTTTCCCGGAAATCACGGTGGCTGTCGATGAAAAGGACGAGGCTGACAGAGCTTCCATCGAACGTTATTACCAGGAGTTTTTTAAGAGCTACCCTGAGACTAAATACAAAATATGGATTAATCACCCTCAGGAAGAGCTCAAACAGCCATCCACTTTTTTGAGTCCGACGATTCATTATGTTTCTAATAAAAATATTATCGCTCTAGGCTTGTCTGCTTTTGTGTTTGTCCCACTTCTATGTCTCTATCTCCTATCCAACCTTTCTAAAAAGTCAAAAGGAGACAAGGGATATTTTTTTAACGAAACAATATCTGTATTTTCGGTGATAACATTTTTCGCGGTTGCATTGAATACAGCCGATATGGTTCGATTCCGAGCCGTATTTGATTATTTTTGGTATTTTAGTGCACTATCCCCGGGAGATTTTATTTTTCTATCTTCCATTGGTTTTCTTTTTGGCCGGCTTGTCTACGGCGCTTTGAACAGCACCCCCCATCGGGGAGCGCGGCTGGCGAAGGATTCAAAAAATAAAAAGCCAGAGATTGGCCGGCGAAGACTATTGCAGACAGGGCTTATTTTGGGGGGCGGACTGTTGTTGGTTGGGGGGACTGCTATTACAAGGCTTTTAAACGCCAAGCGTCAGACTCAAAACCAAGCTCCGGTTCAAGCCCGGCCTCGCAAGCTCACGGATGAAGAATGGTTTGGCGAGCTTGTAAAAACGACTCGAGAGATACATCAAGGCTACAAAGCTATCGCTGAAAACAAAAAATATTTTGAATCTACAAATTCTTTTATAGGGCGTGATCTGGTTTCGGGCAGAGATGTTTATATGCTCAACGAAAATCATTTTGAAACTTATTCTCTTGAATTGGCTGTTAGTTTTTTAAGAGATCGCCTGCCGGATTTTCGTAAAAATCCAAAAAAATGGCTTTTTATCGATGAAAATCTTTTGCTTCGTGAAGCAACTATGAAAAGAGATGGGAAAGGTCTTGGAAATCCGCACGATCTATTAATTAGAACTTCCGAGCATTTTAATATTCCAAGAATAGGCCCCATCAAAACGGTGGCGCAGTGGGAAGTTATCCAGGAAGCTATCCAGCGCGGCAAAGGATACGCTCTCAATCCTTATTCTCCCGAAGAAGTGATAGCGATGGCGGTGACTCTATTTGCTCTCGCGCAATACCGGCCGGACATCGCGGATGAGGTTGTTGGGATTAAAACAGATAGATTACTTTCTGATTGGAAAAAAGAAGCCAGCGGCTACGCTTTCAATCGCGAAAAAATTATTGAGATCGCCAAAGAACTTTTAGCTCGGAAAACCGCCCCGTCCCCGGATCGCGAGAGACCTGTCTTCACAGTTCGCGATAGGGAGCTCGAGAGCTTGATAAGGCGAGTCGCTGATGAGAAAACGGAAGAAGCTGTCACTAAAGTTATTAAGGACAATCCTGGTGTAGAGAAGATTTTCGTTATCTTAGGAAGAAATCATTCGTTATCGGTTTTAAATGGTATCGAAAAAGCCTCGCTCAGACCAGGGAAAGGCGCCCGGTTAGCGGATGCGAACACTTACAAAGATTCTTTGAGAAAGTCTCTTGTTGTGGCAGGGATCATCGGCATTGCGTCATGCGCTGTCATGACGCTGAGCTTCTTGGGGCCTTCTATTCTGGTTAGTTATTTGCCGACGGTATTGAAATTTTGGCTCATCATCAGCGCGGCGATTTTTGCCAGCCGCTTTCAAGGGCATGTTTGGAAGCAGATTGGAATTATGGCTCTCCCCATCGTTTGGATCGGACTTCTTGGGGGGCATCCTGTTGGGTTAAAACAAGTGCTTTTCACCATAGGTGGGGTTTTGGCCACATTCGCCGGAACTCTTTTGTCAAAAGGGTATATCTCAAAGGCCAGCAGCCAATCACCCAAAGAAATTTTTTATTCTTCGCTGCGATGGTCTTTGATCGTGACGACTATCAGTCGCTTTATGCTGTATACGGCTTTTATGCCGTTTATTTTGGGGACTTCCGTTTCAGGAGCTTTTTTAAGAACTATCTTTGATCAAGGAATTGCCAGCACCTTTGCTCATGTGCCTTCCACCATGATGCTTGGAATGATTTTTGGAGAAAAAATAAATGTCTGGAAAGATATCACCAAGGGAAATTTTGGCGATCTTTGGCGTTCAAACACGGTCAAAGCAATACTCAGACTTTACCCTATTAATTTCTTGTTCTGGTATGTGGCGCTCACAATCAATTACTCTCTCGCAGGCAATAATGAGATCTTGTTTTTCACTAATCAAACGTTTATTCACTTTGTTTGGGTTGGCTTTTTGGAGCGTCACATCCGAAGAAATTTTGAGGCTAGCGGCGCGCGGTTAAGCACTAGGAGGGATGGCTCCGAAGTGATTGACGGAGCAGGAGATTTGAGCAGGCTTCGGCTGGTTGAACCAACAACTGTTTTGAAAGGGTTTTATTCTCCGCGCACCGGAAGCAGTGTGATTTTTAGAAAAGGTATGAAGATTAAGCCAGGCTCAGAAGTTCTGATTTTGGGAGGAGGGACTGGAGCGGACGCCATTTTGGCGGCGAGTTTGGGTGCGAAGAAAGTCTATGTGACAGATTTAAACACAGCCAATATCGAGCTAAATGTGAGCCAGTCGAAATTTAGAGACAGAATCGTAGTCTTGAAAGGGGATCTATTTAATATCGCAGAACTCAAAGGCAAGAAATTTGATCATATTTTTATGAATTCATGGATAGAGGATAAGTTGGTGTATCGGCTCTTATCCGAGGCGAATACTTATTTGAAAGAAGGCGGAACGCTTGGGCTCACCTACGCGGCGCATCCACTGTTCTTAAGTCAGATTTATGAATTTGGATGGAAACCGCAATCTGTTTTTGGTTTCAATAAAGCTCGAAAAGCACAAGAAGCTCCCAAGCTTGTAATGGCCATGGAACCGGCAGCTCCCATGGATGTCCTCGATGTAGCCGGCGAGGCTCTGTCGAATTTTACCGGCCTAGAGCAAAAAGATTATGATTATGGCTTTTTTACTTTAATTCGTCGAGCACCGGAAGACTTCGAAAGAGCCAGAAGGTATCAGCAAGATTATTTCGATCTGCATCTATCCATTGGAACAAATGGCGACGCAAGTTTTGTGTATGGGGATGTCCAGGATAGAGTCATGAACGAATATCCCAGTCTAACCTATTTAGATCCCACGGATAATTCAAAGAGCCTGGGCGATCGACTCCTGTTTTTAACCGCCCGAAACACTAAAGCCGCTGCGGAAAGTTCGTCCCGACTCGAAGTCAGTGATGAGATGTTCGAACCTCCCGCGGCGGGGGCGAGGTTGGCGAGTTCAACGAAAGAAGGAATCAGGAAACGGGTGTGGGTGCCGACGTTGGCGGCCTTATTGATGTTGATTCCGTTGGTTCAATCTCGTAAGGGTGCTTCCAAGTCTTCCGAAGAAAATGGAGTAGCGCAGACGCAAACACAAAAGAAAAAAGTATCCGAGGTTTCGTGGAGCGAACCAGGAAATATTTTTCAAAAAACTTCTTCTAGACGGCAAAGACCATTTTCTGTCAATCGGGAGCCGGTGGATTTAGTGGCTCTGAATAAAGCGCAGATTGAATATACCGTGGAAGAACTTAACAAATCTTCCTATAGAGGATGGACGGCTTCCCAGGAATACGGAGATTTGAACGGCGCTATAGCCGAGAGCATGGAAGGGATGAGATTAAGAGGCGAGCTCGCAAGGCTTTATGCTATCGAAACCTATTCTTTTTATTCTCGCGCACAGGATGTGAAGGGTTTCTATGATTCCCGCACCGGGGTTTATTCTGCCACTTTTGATAATCAAACCTATTATTTTGCCGATGATGGACAAGCCACTCATATTTTGACGCCACTGACTCCTGAGCAGGTTCAGATAATCTATGAGGATTGGCGTACACAGCAGATTATCGAAAATCAGGACGGCTCTCTTACGGTGCCCGGACTTAAACGCATTCAAAAAGAGCTGATTCCTATCAACCCTCCAGATGCCGCCGCGCGGCTGGCGGCAAAGAAAAAAGGCTTAAGTCTTGATGAGGCGTCGGTGTTATTGCGCGGTTTACATCAGGTAGCTAATTTAAGCGGCGAAGAATTAGAAAAAGATTTGGGTTGGTCGGAGCTTTTGGCGGCGGAGTTAACCCGGCATCCGATTGATAAAATGGTGGTGGTGGGCGATGGACTGAGGACTCTCCCATTATTTTTGGCGTTGATGGGGAAAGAAGTTTTGTTTGTTGATAAAAATGACGAAAAAACCTATGCGATAGAAGAGGCGGTTCTTCTTTTGAATCGGAAAGTAAATTTTAAATTGCGCGTTAAAACCGTGACTAGCGAAATAGGGGTATTGAATCTGTCGGAGCATGGTCTGTCGCCGCATTCTTATGACGCCATGACTTTTGCGGGTCTTATGGGAGGCGCGCCGGAGGGTGACCCCGGAAAATGGCTCAAAAAAGCTTCTGAATTGTTGAAATCTAAAGCCTATCTAGTTATTGATGAGACAAATTTGGGCAAAAATTCTCTCATTGATAATTTCCCCGGTTCTTTCACAGATCCTCAGCTTTTAGCCGCCGGTCGGTTTTTCCATGATGGGTACAATAAGTTAGACAGAATACCTAATCGCCTTTATGCGGTGAACAATCCGGCTGCTACCGGCGCTCGCCTGGCAGATTCCCAGGTAGCTGTAGGAACCTATTTTGCAAGAATACAGGCCGGAGACGAAAAAGTTTTTGAGGAGTTAACAGAAGTGTTTTCGGAAGAAGAAATTCATATCGCGATCCAAGTGCTTGAAAAATGTATATTTGAACTCGATGAAGTTGCGCAAGGCCGAATGATCCATTTAGCCTTCAAAGCTCTGAAGGGGATAAGGAGGGATAACAAGAAGACGAGTATCCAAGGGAAAGCAGCCGGCGAGATTGTCATGGGTATTTACGAAAAGGCTTTGCTGAAATTGCCGGATTCAGTTGAGGAATCGCTGAAGAGTGATCTCATTAACGATAATTTATTCCCCTTGTTTATTGATGAGACGGAATTTGTGCCGATGAGCCTTGTATCGGCGGTGGGTCATGTGCTTGAAGTAGGTGGAAAATGGCCAAAACGTCATGCTTTCCGGGCTCTGCAGACTTTGGCGTTGAATCTCAAGGCAAACGAGGCCATCAGACAGGAAGCCCACCAAATCCTCGAAAAGTTTATTTTCGAAGAATTTGAAAAACAAAATTTTGATGACGAAATCGCCCGAGTGAAAGAGCGGTACAGAGACCATCTTGTCGGCGTTGGGATGTCGCTGGAGAATATTCCTCAGGCGGTGATGAGCGCCATGAATCTTGAGCGGCAAAAGACAGGAGAAATTTTCTTCAAAAATGGACGCCCCGACATTCCAGAGACACAAAATCCAAAACTTGCCATGAATGTTTCTCAGGGTCATCAGGAGATAATGGATGCCTTGGTTTCCGCCGGAAGCGACAATTTGACTCATTGTCACATCATCCTCATTCGCAATAAAACTAATCAGCGGCAGGCATTTTTGCATGTCTGGGAGGGTATCAAACATGCGTTGGGAACTTATCATATCGATTTTATTTTGGAAGCTCTGGGAGAAGGAGAAAAAGAGGCCGTTTATATCAAAAGCACGGCGGCGGAGAATGAGGATATCATCTCTGGTTCCGAGAGCTATTTAAAAAGAAAAGGCATCACGACAAATCGGATCATCCCATTCTATCAACCAAAGCTACTTACCTGGGGAGTGGTTTATCGACCCGCTACCAATCAAGTGGTAATTTATCAGGGCGGAGAAAAGCCAAAAGCGTATCTTTTGGAGGCGTTTACGCAGGGTTCCAGGCTTGGAAGCATACAACAGGCTTGGAATTGGTTTAAGGGAATGCCTGGATGGTTTAAGTGGTTTGCAGCGATTAATGTGGCCGCATTTTTGGGGTATGCTATAGCGGCTTTCTGGCTTTTTGACTCCAATTCTCCGGTAAAACAAGCGGTGACGACGGTGGCTCAGACCAATGCGCCTCCGGCTCCGGTTTCACAGATTACGATTTCCAATTTGACTAATATTCCAAGCAAATCTACCTCTTCTTTTCAGCAAATCACCAATCGCGCTTATACGGCTATCGACCGTTATCGCATCTTATTTGATCTCTATGGAACCAATCTTTTCGCACCTTCCGAAAAAGAAGATGTTGTCGCGCTGTGGACCTCCATCGCTTTTTTTGAAACCAGCATTCATCATCGCCAGCAGTTGGGAGGAGGGCCTGCCATGATCTCGGACGTGCAAATCGAGCCGGAACAGGCCAAAACCATCCTCAATCGGGCGCTGACGGCTTATCGCGGTTCCGCGCAAGAAATAGTTTTGTTGAAAGGGCTTTCTTTGCAGATGCAAAAAGAAATACGCAGCCTGGCCGACAGGATCGAACAAGAAAGAGGCCAACAAGGAAAAAATAAATCCTATAAAGACGCTTCTCTTGTCACGGATCTAAAGAAAATGTTAGAGAGTCCGGATATGATAGCCAGGCTTACGATTTTGAATATTTATCAGGGACTCTTTCAGAACAAACTCACCCTTCCGAAGGCCGATGATTACAAAACAATCGCCCAAGTCTATAAACAAATCTGGAGACCCGGCGAAAGCATTCAAGACCGTCTGATTTTAAAGGCATGGTTTGTTCACAAAATATTCCGAGAGGGATTTGAATGGAAAGACCTGCAGAATCATTTTGATTTTTATCTGGAGCTGGACGCCATTTACGCTGATCTTCAAAGTGCCCGAAACCGTATGCGTGGCAGAAATCCCGATGGGGAAGCTGCGGTTAAACTGATCAGTTCCGCTCAAAAACGCAAGGCGACTCTCGAAAAGAAAATAAAAGAAGGCCGGTTTAATACTATTTCTCAAGACGAGCGGAAATTATTGCTGGAAGCCGTTCAGCTCAATATTTCCGGATTTCAAGGTTCTTTAGCCGACGGGAAAATTCCTCGTGGCGCTCGTCTCACCATGAGGCATTCTTTGGAGGCGCTTAGGGAGCAAAGTCACACGCAAGCAGCGGAGGTTTGGCAAGCCCAGCTTAAGCGCATTGGACAACATCATCCGAAGTCCTCGATCCGCCGTATCTTCATTTTCGAGCCCCACAAAATCAAAAAAGAGATGTTGAAGCAAACCGTAGAAGCTTTGCAGTCGAAGGTGGCAAAAATATATACGTTTGACCAGTCGAGGCGCGCTCCTTATCGCCATCGGTGGGTACTCGTTAATCCTACGCTTAAAAAGCAAACGATTTCTTCGGAAAAATCCGCCGTCGATCTTCTGATTGTCGATGCGTCCAGCATTTCGGATGCCGGTGTTAAAAGAGCGAAGGGAATCCTGAGAGCCAAGAGTCAGTCTCATCGCCTTGTCGTACTTTGCATGGCGGAGCATGAAAGTGACACCGACGTATTTATCAGACGATTCCAGACGCAGATCAATCCCGAAACTCTCGATCATGATTTTCTCTTTTTGGCATCGCAAGCGCGGCTTGTTGAACGATTTGATGACATGTTTAAGATTTTAAATCCCCAGAAAGGTGCGCGCTTGGCCTGGGCGGATTTAAAAGAAATGGGAATCGCGTTGAGTCATGGGCTCAGAATACATGACTCCATGATCCGACGTGAATTTATCCAGCCGGCTGTTCAAAAACTAAGCTTGGATACTGACGATCTTAGAGCATTTTATGATCAAGCGCCGTTATCGTCTGACGAGAGGCATGATCTTGGATATTTATTGAATCAATTGCATGTCATCGTCTCTTTTGACACCGGGATGGGCGCACCCGGTTTTGGAGAAACGAGCGATTTTAGAGAGTGGAGCCGCCAACACGCTCATACCGTGCATGATGGGGATTATTATCACGCGGAGCGTGCGGGTCTCGTTCTTTTCTATAGCCAAGAAGCGCCAAGCACATTTATTGCTTCAGTTTTGAAAAAATTTGACGAAATTGATCACAGTGAACTGTCTCCCAGAAAAAAGATCAGCTCAAAATTAGGTTTATTGTCAGTCGTTAATTTTAACGCCAAGACTTTACGGGTGTTCACTACTTCCGCGCTTTTTAAAGAATTGAATCAGAAAATATCCGTTATTTTAACTGACGCTTTGGCGACCGGTCACTTTGATGGAACGACATTTCATGGGTTCGCAGAGCTAAACAAGGCGTTAACCAAGGGTTGGTATAGCCCTGAGTGGATTCGATCCGATAAAGATGTTCAAACCGTCAGGGATTTTCTGCGAAAGCAATTATTGCCTCAAAAAGCTAAGGAGATCGGCTTATTTTTGGATAGGGCACCGGCGGCGAACAAAGATGAGAACGCGGAAGCGCTATTAGCAGCGGCGGCCTTCGCGGAAATCAGTTGGGATGAACTCCAGATTGAAATTGACGATCCGACCTATCTGAATATTTTTCATAGGCTAATGGAGGGTTTGAATCGAAAGAAGCCTTATCAGTACCATGATGTAAGAACAAGATTGTTTGCCGCCCTGGCTCTCGCCGGTTTGATTGAGCATAGAGCCAGCAAGAGTCAGCGCCATGACTTTTTGAATGCCGTGATACGAGAGTTAGGCCGCTCCACAGGATCCGATAATTATAAAATTTTCTTGGCATTGACGCTGACGTTACTGCACGGTTCTTTTGATTCTTTGGACGATGAAAGTCGGCATCAAATGCAAAATATTTTGAGCAAGAAAGGGTTGAAGTCTTCCGATAAAACGATTGCGGCTCTAGCGGCTTCGGGGCTTGTGACGCTGAGATTTGGGGCATACGGAGCGCGGCTATCAAAAGGCGACGACACAGATGTTCAAGCGCTTTTGGATTTTTCGGTGAACAATCCTGTGGAATTTAATATCGCGTTGGATGCGAATGAATGGATTCAGGTGAAAGTTGAAGCGATTAAGCCCGGTCAGTTTAGCGTTGCTTTCACTTTTATGTTGAAAGGCGTTCCAGAGTTTGAGCCCCAAACTATTCGCGTCATGGGTCGTTCCGAGAGCGAGACACCTCGCGCTGTGGCGCTTGAGCTTTTGGATCTCAAGAGCCGGCACACTCTTCGATGGGTATCTCTTGAGGCTAAAAATAAAGTACCGATGGCTACCTTAAATTTTCTTGAGCAGGGTCTTTCTAGGAAAGTCGGCGCTCGCTTAGCGGGAAATATATTGCTATCGCTACGGGATCAAGTTCAGCAGTTGAAGAGAAACATCGCGTCTAGCGCAGTGAAGAGCAGAGAAATTAATAGGGTTTTGATTATCGCCGATAATCCCGTCAGACAAAAAATGTTCAAAGATCAATTTGAATTTCTCGGGAGAAGCGGTATTGAATTTTATACACCTCAAGGATCTCAGGCTGCCCAAGATGGCTTTGATGCTTATGAAGCTGCCAATAGAACAGGAAAGTTTTTTGATGTCATCATTATCGATGATCAAACTAGTCTTGCCACAAGCCTGATAAAAAGTTTCTCCGTTCTGGAGCAAGACAATCCTAACCCTTCTTTTATTATTCTAATTTCTGAAAACATTTCAGAGGCTACGGAAACTTCAAGAATATCCGTGGATTTATTGAGCCCCTATTTCTTCTCCGCCGCCAACCCGCAAGACCCCTCTTTTAGAGATTTTATTGCGACGGTAAATTCAGGCGCAAGGCTCGCTAAAAAAACTCCTGATCTTCGATCTGAGACTTACGTCGGCGGAAGTATTTTTATCGAAAATATCGGCGGAAAACCAGGGATCGGAATCAAGGCTTCGATACGGATTCCTTCGATTTCACAGAAAGCGGAATCGCCAAGATTTTTGGAGAGATTTGGAGCGCGGCTGACGACGACTGCTTTCGCGGCGGAGGATGTATCAGGAATTGCCAGAGAATCCAAACTACTTTTAGCGAAAGCGCTTTTGGCGAATGGACTTCGGAATATTCCGATCAATTTGACGATCAAGGGTTCTGAAAAAATCGCAGTGATCGGCGGGGATATTTCAAGAACGAAAACAGGCGAAAAAGAAGGCGTTGTGAGATTTTATGGCCCCAATGAGCTTGATAAATTTGGCGTCGAACCGTTCGCGATCCTGAAAATCGAGCCGGCTTTGATGGAGGAAGCGCATTTGTCTCATGCGGCGCTTTCTGTGAAGACTCGCCAAATCGAAGCTACACCAGCTCTGGAATATTTCACCAGTGTCATGCAGGCTCGGCGCTGGCATGAAAAGGTTCGGGTCGACACACGTTCGAATCTTGTGATTGCCGTGCCTCTGTCGGAAGATGCGACGATTTCGGCTCAGGAAAAACAAATCACTGCTCAAATTTTCAAAGCGCTTCAGCCAATTTTTAAATGCAATGTTAGCCTGGTGTATACCAAGGAAAGAGTTTTTAATGGAGAGGCATTAAATCTTGTCGATGGCGTTGCTCCAACGGGAGATTTCCGTGTGATTGTGTTGGCGCATCCCGGACGTACCCAGATTCTTAAAAATATTGATGGTCGTGCCGGATTTTTCCCGATGCCTGAGGTGAAAGCCAACGGAGAGCTTATCGAGGCCGGGCCTTACGCAGCCGCATTCATGCTGGCGGATCTTGCGGCGCCCAATATGGAGGAGGGTGCTGGCGCGAGACTCGCCGCCAATGATTTTTTTCAACAACTTTTACGCATGGCCATCGGTAGCAAATACATTCAAATTACCGATAGAGCCGAGGTTATCAGTGCAATGCTTCGGGCGGACAAAACTAAAGAGACGCTCTATTTCAAAATTCTTTTTGAACCTCTGCAACCGATCCGATTCAAACATATCCTCGAAGCCGTTCAAATGGTCATCGAAGCCATCGGTACCGCCGCGTAAGCCTCGTCTTCTTTCCAAGAATCCCATCGTTTGGTATACTAACTGCCACAGTTTTTAAAAAAAATTTATAGAAAAGGGAATGCCATGAACGAATTTGAATTACAAATCCAAAATCTTTATTCCAGTTTTGAATCCAAATGCGCGGCGCTCAGAAAAAAACTCGGACGTCCCATCACGTTGGCTGAAAAAATACTCGCGGCGCATGTGGTGGATTTAAACACGCAGGAATTTGTGAGGGGAGAGAGCTACCTTTCACTTCATCCGGATCGCGTGGCGATGCAGGACGCGACGGCGCAGATGGCGATTCTTCAGTTTATGCAATCCGGACGTGAGTCGGTGGCAGTGCCGTCGACCATTCACTGCGATCATTTGATTTTGGCACGCACGGGCGCGGCTCCCGACATGAAAAACGCGCTCGACACCAATAAAGAGGTTTATGATTTCTTAAAGACTGCCGGCCAACGTTACGGCATGGGTTTTTGGCAGCCGGGTTCCGGAATTATTCATCAAGTCGTCTTGGAAAATTATGCATTTCCCGGCGGGCTCATGATCGGCACGGATTCTCACACGCCTAATGGCGGTGGATTGGGAATGCTCGCCATCGGGGTGGGCGGCGCAGACGCGGCGGATGTGATGAGTGGTCTGGCCTGGGAAGTGAAATGCCCCAAGCTCATCGGTGTGCATTTAAAAGGAAGCTTGAGCGGCTGGGCGTCCCCCAAAGACGTGATTTTGAAGCTTTGCGGGATTTTGACGGTAAAAGGCGGCACGGATAAGATCGTCGAATATTTTGGTTCCGGCGTGAAGTCTATCAGCTGTACCGGCAAAGGCACGATCACCAATATGGGCGCGGAACTGGGTGCTACCACATCGGTATTTCCTTTTGACGAAAAAATGTCCGCGTATCTTAAAACCACCGGGCGTGGTTCTTGGGCGGCTCTTGCGGAAAAATACACGGCCTTTTTGACGGCCGATCCCGAAGTCGAAAAAGATCCTAAAAAATTCTATGATGAAGTTATCGAGATCGATCTTTCGACGCTCGAGCCGCATGTGGTGGGTCCGCACACGCCTGATTTGGCGAGACCCGTCTCTCAATTCGCCAAAGAAGTAAAAGAAAAAGGCTATCCCGCCGAACTCAAAGCCGCGCTGATCGGTAGCTGTACCAATTCTTCCTATGAAGATATTAGCCGCTCCGCGAATGTTGCCGCTCAAGCCAAAAAAGCCGGAAAAAAATCCAAATGCTACTTTTTGATTTCACCCGGCTCGGATCAGATCCAAAACACCATCCGCCGTGACGGCCAGCTGGATACGTTGGAATCGATCGGCGCCACAGTACTCGCCAATGCCTGCGGCCCCTGCATCGGCCAGTGGAAGCGTGATGATATTGTCAAAGGCGAGAAAAATTCGATCATTACTTCTTTTAATCGCAATTTTCCTGCCCGGAATGACTCCAATCCTGAGACTCTTTCCTTTATAGCGTCTCCAGAAGTGGTCACCGCTTTCGCGATTGCGGGTCGTTTGGACGTCAATCCATTCGAAGGTTTGACGGCTCCCACCGGCGATGAATTGCCCAAAAAAGGGTATGCTCCGGGCGAGGCCGGATTTATCGCGCCGCTTCCGCCGGCGGAAAGAAAAAAAGTTCAAGTCTTGGTAAACCCCACTAGCGACCGTCTTCAAATTCTTGAACCCTTCAAAGCGTGGGACGGAAAAGATTTTGAAAATTTGTTCGTGCTCCTTAAGGCTAAGGGAAAATGCACCACGGATCACATTTCACCCGCAGGCATGTGGCTTAAATACCGCGGCCATCTTGATAAGATTTCGGACAATATGTTTTTGGGTGCGGTCAACGCGTTCACCGAAAAACCCGGCACTGTCAAAAATTGGCTGAAATATGGAGAAGTCACCACGCCGTCAGAAACCGCGCGGGATTATAGGAAGGCGGGAAATAGCTGGGTCGCCATTGGCGATGAAAATTACGGCGAAGGTTCCAGCCGCGAGCACGCTGCGATGTCACCGCGCTTTCTAGGAGCCAAAGCCGTGATCACCAAGAGTTTCGCGCGTATCCACGAAACCAATCTTAAAAAGCAGGGCATTCTCGCTTTAACATTCGCGGATAAAAACGATTATGAAAAAATAAAAGAAAATGACCGTCTGGCGATTCGCGGGCTGAAAAATTTGGCGCCGGGAATTAATTTAGAGGGCGTGATCACGCACGCGGACGGAAAAACCGAAAGCATCGCACTCAAACATTCTTTCACCGCCGAGCAAATCGAATGGTTCAAGGCCGGCAGTGCTTTGAATCTCATGAAAAAAGCATGAGCGACTCCAAGCAAATCATTGAGCTTAAGCCGGAGACTACCGAAGAAGGAAAGGTGGAGTACACTCGCTCCAAATCTTCCGTCCCTTCCCGCGGTTCACAAACCTTCTCCCGAATTCTCAGCGCCGCCCTCGGCATCGGATTTTTCCTACTCCTCCTCTCATTTTTCGTCACCATCATCCTTCCTCTAATAGCCCTGTTTATCCTTTGGGTGATTTTGCGGGATATTATTAACTCTTTCCGTCGCTAACAAATCCCACGGTGAAGGGTAGCGCAAACTTCAGTTTGCGTAATTCAGATAGAATTCAAAATACCCAAAAGGTTTGAAGGAATAAGAATTTCATGTTATTGTTATACGGGCATTAAATTTTTTTGGAATTTTTAACTGACGGAGGATTGAAACGATGAGCGTGAAAGCATTTATGAAGCATCACTATCGTCATTTTAATGCCGCTGTTGTGGTAGACGCTGCCGATGCGTACAACGCGCATCTGAAAAAAGGCGGGAAGATGTTTGTGACACTCGCCGGCGCGATGAGCACCGCGGAGCTTGGGATCTCGCTCGCCGAAATGATACGCCAGGACAAAGTGCATGGCATTTGCTCCACCGGCGCTAATCTTGAAGAAGATATTTTCAATCTCGTCGCGCACAATCACTACGTGCGTGTCCCGCATTATCGAAACCTGAGCGACAAACAAGAGCTCGAGCTTCTTAACAATCATTTAAATCGCGTCACCGACACCTGCATCCCCGAAGAAGAGGCGATGCGCCGCATTGAGCGTGAAGTGTTGAAGTACTGGCAAAAAGCGGATCTGGCGGGCAAACGTTATTTCCCTTACGAATACATGTATCAACTGGTTCAGGGCGGCACGATCAAAAAGTTTTATCAAATCGACCCCAAAGATTCTTGGGTGATCGCCGCGGCGCAGAAAAATATCCCCATTTTCACGCCAGGCTGGGAAGATTCCACACTCGGCAATATTTTTGTGGCCAACGTGATGCGCAAAGACGTTTCTAATTTCCATGTTGTCAAATCCGGCGTGGAACAAATGGCGTATTTGACAGATTGGTACAAAGCCAATTCCAAAAAACAATCGATCGGATTTTTTCAAATTGGCGGCGGTATCGCCGGCGACTTTCCGATTTGCGTGGTGCCGATGATTCAACAAGATTTAAAAGAAAAATGCCGTCTCTGGGGTTATTTCTGTCAGATTTCCGATAGCACCACTTCTTACGGCTCCTACAGCGGCGCTGTTCCCAATGAAAAAATCACTTGGGGCAAGCTCGACGTCAAAACCCCTCGCTTCGTGATTGAATCCGACGCGTCGATTGTCGCGCCGCTGATTTTCCAATACGTTCTTGGAAAATAAACTGACGGACGCCGTTCCGGTTCCGCCGTTTTGGCAGCGCAATCGCGTCAAAGCCGCCGATTTTTTTATCAATGTCGATTTTTCGGTGATTTACGAAGACGAAGACATTCTCCTGGTTGAAAAACCCGCGCCGCTCGCCGTCCATCCGGTCGGCAGTTATTTTGAGCTCAATCTCCACACGCTGATGAAAAAAGATCCTCGCTGGCTGGACTCCAAAATTCATTTCACGCATCGATTGGACGCCGAAACCAGCGGTTTGATCCTGGTCGCCAAAAATTATGAGTCCGCGCGTTTTCTTGGCATTGAATTTATGAATAGCCGCGTGAAAAAAACTTATGAAGCGCTGGTGTTTGGGACACCGAAAGAAGCCAAGGGGGAAATCAATTTACCTTTGGGCCGCGACCTAAGCTCCGGATTTCAAACGGTGCGCATCGCCGATTTTGAGACGGGGGAAGCGGCCTCGACGCGTTATGAGCTTATCGAAACGCTGGGAGAATACTCGCGTCTCAAGCTCGAGCCTTTGACGGGTCGCACCCATCAGCTTCGCGCGCATCTGGCTCTCATCGGTCACCCGATTGTGGGGGATAAAATTTACATCGATTTGAATATTTTTCGCCGCTACGTGATCGAAGGCATGGATGCGGCCATGATCGCGCGCATCAAGTTGCGCCGTCAGGCATTGCACGCCACCTCGCTACAATTTACACATCCCCGCACCAAAGAAATCGTGATGTTTCATTCACCTTCCCCGAAATTCATCGAGGATGTTCTCAAGGTAGCCGCATGAAACGCGTCGGACACGATTTTTCACGCTTCAAAAAAGATTTGATCGAGCTCATGGAGGTTCAGCCTGGGAGCGACATGGATTATATTTATTCCGAAATGTTATTCAATGTCGGCCTTCTTCGGGATGAAAAATTTGATCTCGGAGAATTAAGGCTTCTCAACACCGCTTTTAAAGAACTTCGTTACGCGCTGAAAGTTTTTAAGCCGTATCGCGATGTGCCCAAGGCGGCGGTTTTCGGATCGGCGCGCACACCCACCGATCATGAGCACTTTAAATTAGCCGCTCAATTTGGAAAGCAACTAGCGAAGAAGGGCTGGATGGTGATCACCGGCGGCGCCAGCGGGATTATGGAAGCGGCGATGGTGGGAGCCGGCGCCAAAAACAGTTTTGGTCTCAACATCATGTTGCCGTTTGAACAAGACGCCAATCCCGTCATTAAAAATAATCCGAAGCTCATCTTTTTCAAATATTTTTTCACGCGTAAGCTGATGTTTCTTAAAGAATCACAGGCCACGGTTCTTTTCCCTGGCGGTTTTGGAACTTTTGATGAAGGCTTCGAGTCTTTGACTCTAACGCAGACCGGCAAAGCCAAACCTCGTCCCATCGTTCTTTTGGACATGCCGGGCAGTCGTTATTGGAAAGATTTGTTGCGCTACATCAAAGTCCATCTGGGAAAGGAACGTTTGATTTCGCCCAATGATCTTTCGCTGATACGCCATTTTCAAGATGTGGATAAAGCGGTGTATGAATTGAAACATTTTTACAGCAATTATGAATCTTCGCGATTCCTCAAAGATCATTATCTGCTTCGTTTTCGCAAGCCCTTGTCTCCCAAGCAATTCACAAAATTAAATACGGACTTTAAGGATCTGTTGAGCCGGGGAGACTTTGAGCTTCTTGCGGGAGTGGAGGAGGATGACAATAAAGACCCCAAACTTCAACGACTCAAGTTCCATTTTGACCGTTCCGGCTATGCCCGCCTCAGACAATTAATTGATTATCTGAACTCGCTCTAAATCCCTGCTTCTCTTGACGGATTCAACCTTTCTTTGTATGCTAATTCCCATTCATATATACAATTTTTGGTAGCGCTATTTTGAATCCCAACCGACTAAAA
>JAHFFN010000055.1 GCA_023247915.1 Candidatus Omnitrophota bacterium | reverse complement strand
ACGGATCCTGTCACCGGACAGCCCCATGGGTGCTCGTCCAGAAGCATGAAAGTTTTTTGAACATTTTCAAAAAATTTCATTGGACTGCGCGCCCACGGGGCACCCCGTCCGGTGCCACCCGTCGCTAGATCTAGCGTATCTCTACCGTTCTACTTGCCATTGCTAACAAATCCACGGTTAAAGGTAGCGCAAACTTCAGTTTGCGTAATTCAGGTAACATTCAAAATGCCTAAAAACTTGAGGAGCCAATATAAAGCGCCCCACAGAAAACCGTAGGTCAGGTTTCAACCTGACCTACCTTAGTTTAAGCCCCCCCGATTATACTCCCCAAAGCTAACTGCGCCCTTTTAGACCAATCGGGACTGAGTCCGGTATCTTCTGCAAAGAAGCTGATGCTTCTGCGGTAGCCAATCCAAAATCTTTCGCCATTTTCAAAAACTCTGGATAATTTTGGGCAACGGAAGGCATTTTTAATTCGACTTTTTGTGGACTCGGTCTTTCGGCCTCTGGCAACTTTGCTCTTTGCAGAGCTTTTTCAACATCAATAGTAATAAAGCCTCTACCTCCGATATGGTGAATCTTTTCACCAGACTCTGGATATTCAACGCAATCATTATTATTCACAATCAGACGATCGCGAGTAACGATACCAATATGAAGGTGCTCACTCACGCCGATCGTCGGTCTTTTACGAATAGCTGCTGAAATATCAATAGCTATCGATTTGCCCCATCCACCAAGATTACCCACCTCCATTTGCATCATTGGATGGAAATCTTGAACTAGCTCACGAACGGCGGTTCTATACTCTCCAACAATAGAGCCGCTGCCGATCGATTGAGATTCAGACGGTGCCGTCGTAATTTTTGGAACGAAGCCCTCCCAAGAGTTCATAGTAACAACATAAATTCTTGCCATTTCAGGAATGCCAATGTGCTTGGTCGGATGCAAGCCAACCATGATAATAGAAGCGGTGGCATCCTTTTCGATCTGAGGGAAACCGTCGAATAGTTTTTGCGCTCTCTCTTTCCAATTTTCTGCAACCCATTCGGGCTGCCAAGCCATACCTTTTTCGAGGGGCGGAAGAAATCTCTGTAGGTCATCTATTAACTCAAAACCAATCCTGACAGAGCCAGAGAACCCAGCCACAATGGAAGGGGCGATGGGATAAATTTTTTGCAAGCAATCCCGAGTTTCTTTACTTCCATCCATTTTTCTAAAAGTGACGCAGATGTCCGAAACTATCAAGCCGTAACCAAAAATTGTGCTGGCTCCAACAACCCATGTCATACAAAACTCCCTATCTTACTGTCCGACAATCCAACCTGATTTTTTTAGAGCAGCGCCATTTACCAAAGGGACGGGTTGTCTCTTAGTAACTTTATTCATTTTAAATTAACCGAGAGCCTCTAGAATGGCGTCGGGGCGGACATCGGCGATCCTTAGCAAAACTCTAGCGGCGCCGTCGGGGTAGGCGCGACCTTGTTCCCAATTGCGAAGTGTGGCGGCGCTAACTCCAATAAGATGGGCAAATTTGGTTTGGCTGGCGTGCCATTTGCGCCGGATCGACTTGATCTCCATCGGTTTCACATGAAACACTCTCGATGGCGCGCGTTTACCCGCGTGAATCTCCCCCGCCTGCTTAATGCTTTCTAGAAGTTCTTTGAAATCAGCTTCTTTCATAACTGCGCCTCCTTCGTGTATTCACGTAGCATCATCAGTTCTTTCTTGGTTAAATTTTCTTGCTTGCCCTTAACGTACGCATAAATCATATAAAGTTTATCGTGCGAATGGACATAATAAATAATCCGCGCGCCACCTCTTTTTCCTTTTTGTTTCTTCTTAACCGCCCAGCGGAGCTTGCGCAATCCCCCACTGCCCGAAATCAAGTCTCCCACTTCCAAGTCAGCGGCAAGAGCGCTTTGCAAACTACGATATTCATTATCTTCGAGTAATAGAGTTATCAGCCTAGTAAAAATAGCTGTCTCAACAAACTCGACATTCATGACTTAATCCAAGTATACGCTAATTGCGTATACTTGTCCAGCTTATAACCGTTGAATAGAATCGTCATTTGGCTCCCCCCTACATACAAGACGTCAAGGGTGCCATTTTCCTTTCAACTATTTTTCTGAATATTTTACGATTAACTAGACCCCGTGCAAACAGGGTGCTTGGGAACGGATTGTCAAAGGGGTCAGTTCTTGAAACTTGAAAAAGTTAGTTCGGCTAAATTCACGTTTCGAGAGTTGATCCCTCTTGTTTGTTTTCTGCAGCTAATTTTATAAATTCGGGAGCGCTGTCAGTCGCCAAAAAAACATAAGAAAGACCGTTATTAGCTACTAGAGATACAGAGCGCCATTTATCCCAAATATTTTTCTCTGGAATTACATAATCACGCTTTCCAACAACTCTGTAATTAAGATAAAAGAGTATGTTGGTACTTTTACAAAAACCCGGGCTGTAAATAAAACTTTTTAATCTCTCGTCTATCCTCTCAACAGCTCCCTGCAAAGATATCTCTTTAAAATTCCACGGCACCATTAATTCTTTAAGAGTTTGTGCGGATTTAGATTTTTCCAATTTTCTCTTATACTCAAGGTGGGTTATTCGATTTTTTTCATCTATTATTTTAATTTCAAATTCAGCGCCTCGGAAAATGGCATCCGGAGGATTATCACCACACACCAATTCATCTTCCTTGAAGGATATGTTGATATTTTTTAGAAATTCATTGAGAGACCATATCTCTCTTTTGGATTTTCCGTGTTTTGAAAACAAAAGCACAGATTCTTCGAGAGACTTTACAAGATCTTGAATAACTTCTTTGTCATCTTCCATATATACTCACTATCACACACAAAACAGCAAAACAGTGCCTCTTACCAAAGGGACAGATTTATTAGATTAGATTGTTAATCTTCGCGTATTGGAGGAGCATGATTGTTTTGCCGTCTTTGATTTGGGCGGTTTCGATCATTTGTAGCGCCTCTGAAAAAGGGATTTCTAGGACTTCGATGTTCTCTTGGTCGTGTTCGACGCCGCCGCCGGCGCTGACTTTCATGGCTTTGGAATATTCGGCGACGAAAAAATATAAAATCTCGGTGACTGAGCCGGGTGACATGTAGGCCTCGAAAACTTTGCGGACTTTGGAGACCTTGTACCCGGTTTCTTCTTCGGTTTCTCTTTTAATCGCGTCCTCGGGATTGCTCTTATCCAACAAACCCGCGCACGCCTCGATCAGCATCCCTGACTCATTGCCATTGATGTAGGTCGGCAGACGAAACTGCCGTGTCAAAATAACCGTTTTATTTTGCTGGTTATAAAGAAGTATCGTCGCCCCATTGCCCCGATCATAGGCCTCTCGGCTCTGAGTCTGCCAAGTCCCATCCTTTTTCTGATACTCAAAAGTCACCTTCTTAAGCACAAACCAATTCTGAGAAAGAATCTCCGTGCCCTTAACATTAATTTTTGGATTCATCTGTCATCACCAATCATTTATAAGTTTTCTCATTGCGGCGGCGGATGGCGTAAAGAATCACGCGGCTTGATTTGTCGTTAATGTCGTAAAATACCCTGAAATCACCCACAACGATGCGGTAATTGACAACGTAAGCGGACATTTTTATTGGCGGTCGAAGGTGGATATAGCCGTAAGGTCGTGGGTTGCTCTTTAAATCGAAGATGGCCTCACACAAATCTTCTTTGGTCTTACCTTGCAGATCCGCCAAAAATCCTTCAACGTGTCTCTGGCATGCCTGATTTGGATAAATTAGCTTATAGATCAATTCTTTTTATGAGATCTTAATTTGGCGAGTGATTTTTCCGCGTCAATCCCGGAAGGGTTGCGCTTTAAGCTTTCACGCCCTAGTCTAACCAGATTCATAAGCTCCCTGTCTTGCAGCTCCTCCATCAACTCGATCATCTCAACAAGGTCATTATAATCCAGGATGACTTTTTTAGGTTCGCCTCGATCCAAAAGAACCATTGGCTTATGAGATTTGATTCGTGCTGAAATATGTGTCTTAAAATCTTTAATGCCGAATCGAGATGCTTTTAATAACGTTGTCGCGGTTGTCATGGTTTCCTCCAAAAGTAGTCACTTTTGTGACCTCTTAAAGTATACCCCGGAAATTTCTAAATATCAATTTTTTACTTTTGCTACCACCTCTCTACCACCCACATTCTAGTTGTCCGATTTTTTCGGACAACTCACAGCGTTAGCTTCAGTTGGTTACGTTTTGTAACCACCTAACCGCTCTCCTCTTTTAGGCGATGTTTTCCAGTCGGTGACAATTTGTCACCAGCTCATGACCTAACAATTACTCGTCTAGGAGAATGAGGGCTATTGCTTTGGCGTATAACCCGCAGCGAATATCTTTTTGAAAGTCCTGATAACGGGATTTGCCGGTGCGAACACCTGATATAAAAGCTACATCAAAATGCTGCCATCACCTGCAATCAAGCGTAGGGTAGCCAAAGCAATGACCCTCGTTCGACGACGGCGTGGAACCCTACTCAGCTCCAGCCGGTGGAGTGTTTTCGCTGGAAGCAGGAGCCTCACCCTCTTTGGGGAGTTTGTTGGCTAAAAAGTTGCAGTCAGGGTAACGAGTACAGCCGTAAAAGGCGCGGCCTTTGCCAGATTTGGCGCGGCGCATGACGAGCTTGCCCTCTTTGCATTGGGGACAGGCGACGCCGGTGGAAATGGATTTGGCGTTTTTGCAGTCGGGCCATCCGGAACAGCTCATGAAGCGGCCGCGACGTCCCCATTTGATGACCATCGGCTTGCCGCAGACGACTTCGACACCGTCAGGACCAGGATTCTTCTTGTCGCAAATTTCATCGGTTGGTTCATTTTCACGCTTCACCGTTTCCATGCCGGTTTTCGCGAGTTCGACTTGGCCGCCAAAATTACTATAAAAATTACGAATGACTTTAACCCAGTCTTTCTTCCCTTCTTCGATTTCATCAAGCTCTTCTTCCATGCCGGCGGTGAATTCAAAGCCCATCACCTTTTCAAAATGTTTCACCAAAAGATCTGTGATCAGCATCCCAAGCTCGGAGGGCGTTAAGCTTCCCCCGTCCCGGCGAATGTAGTCCCGTGTCGTCAAAGTCGCGATGGTCGGCGCGTACGTTGACGGACGGCCGATGCCTTTTTCTTCCAAAGTTTTGACAAGCGAAGCGTCGGTATAGCGCGCCGGAGGTTTTGTGAAATGCTGGCCTTCTTCAACACTCACCAGATCCAATTTTTCATTTTTCTCAAGCTTTGGCAGTGGATGATCATCTTCTTCGGTGCGACCTTCCACAATCAGACACCCCAAAAACTCCACCCGGCTTCCGGAAGCCCTAAATCCTAAAGGACCCGCCGCGATCTCCGCTGTTTCTTGAGAGATTAGAGCCGGCGTCATTTGACTCGACACTGTCTTGGCCCAAATCAGCGAATAAAGTTTGAACTGGTCAGGCGCCAGATAAGACTCCACATCCTGAGGGCGACGCAACACTGATGTCGGGCGAATAGCTTCATGCGCTTCCTGCGCTTGTTTTTTAGATTTGTAAATGTTTGGCGTGTCAGGAAGGTATTTTTTGCCGTATTCTTTCTCAATAAACTCGCGTGTTTCTTTGAGCGCGCCATCAGACAAACGCACCGAGTCTGTTCTCATATAAGTGATTAAACCCACACTGCCTTCACTGCCAAGCTCAACGCCTTCATACAATGTCTGAGCCACACGCATGGTTTTAGACGCGGGAAAGCGAAGCTGATTGTACGCGGCCTGTTGAAGCTTGCTGGTGGTAAATGGAGAGCTGGGATTTCTTTTCTTTTTCTGTTCCTTAATCTCGGTGACAACAAAGCCTTCTTTCTTGGCTTTAGCTAAAATTTCTCCGGAAAACTTAGCGTCTTTGATTTCGATTTTCTCGCCATTGTATTTTTCGAGCTTCGCTGAAAAAACTTGCGGATTGCCGTTTTTCTTTTTAAGTTTGGCTTCGATTGTCCAATATTCTTCAGGGATAAATGCCTGGATCTCCCGTTCGCGATCCACGATGAGCCGCAAAGCGACCGACTGCACACGTCCCGCAGAAAGCCCCCGCCCTACTTTTTGCCAGAGCAGCGGGCTCAGTGAATAACCCACCAAACGATCGAGAACACGACGCGCCTGTTGGGCGGACACCAGATCCATGTTGATCGCGGAAGGATGCTTGAAAGCTTCTTGCACGGCTTCTTTGGTGATTTCATTGAACACCACGCGAACCACTTTCTTTCCCTTGCCGAGCTCATTCATCAAATGCCAGCTAATCGCCTCGCCTTCACGATCCGGATCGCAGGCCAGATAAATCTCGGTTTTGTTCTTGGCTTTTTGTTTCAAATCCGCGAGCACCTTTTTCTTGTCTTTCATCACGATGTAACGCGGCTGAAAATCATGCTCGATATCAATGCCCATTTTGCTCTTAGGGAGATCAATCACATGACCCATAGAAGCAGTGACTTCAAAATTGGATCCGAGATATTTATGAATGGTTTTGCATTTGGCGGGAGATTCGACAATCACTAGCGCGGAGGGTCCGCTATGCTTTTTTGCGGGCGCGGGAGCTTCCCCATCCGCTTTCTTTACTTTTTTAGTTTTTAATTTGGGTTTAGTCTTGGGCTCTTCCTCTGCGCCACCACCCACAAAATGAACGATTTCAACCGTATCCCCTTCCTTCAAAGTCGTTTTTGCCAGATCTTCTCTGGAAATAATAATGAGATTGTGTTCCACCACGACTTTTTCTTTTACTAAGGATAATTGAGTCAAGAGCTCGGCGAGTGTCAGCGGCTTTTCGAACTTTTTAACTTCGCCATTTAATTGAATTTGAATAGGGCGCGTGTCAATCATGAGGAGGCCTTCACAAAATAATTGCCCGGCACTTTCTTTACCAGTTTTTTCATTTCCAAGAAGGACAGCGCCATCATTACGCGATTGGCGGGAATGGACGCGCGCTCCAAAAGCTCATCCATCGCGATCGGCTCAGAGTCCAAAAAAGACCAGACCTTTTTCTCATCGCCATCCAGTGATTTAGCAGTATCTCCATTTTGAATGTCCGGCTCCGCGGCCGCGCTTGGCGAAAAACCCAGCTCCTCTAAAATATCCGCGGCATCTGTGACGAACTTGGCGCCCTGTTTCAGCAAGGAGTTGCTTCCCTTGGATTTGGTCGAGTCAATATTGGCCGGCACGGCAAACACATCCCGCCCCTGCTCCAGCGCGATATCGGCGGTGATCAGTGCCCCGCTTTTTTCACGCGCTTCGGCGACAAGAACCGCCCGGGAAAGACCGCTGATAATCCGGTTTCTTATCGGAAAATTTTTAGGCTCCGGTGAAATATCCATCGAAAATTCGGAAATCAACGCGCCCTTTTTAAGAATGCGCTCCGCTAATTTTTTATTTTCAGGGGGATAAATATAGGATAAACCGCTTCCCAGCACGGCCAGTGTTGTTCCGTTGACCTCCAGCGCTCCTTCATGCGCCGCGGTGTCGATGCCCCGTGCCATGCCACTCACAATCGTCACACCCACACGCGCCAAATCAGCGGAAATCACCTTTGCGATTCTTTGCCCATACAACGACGAGATCCGCGATCCTACCACGGCAATCTTTGGTTGATCTTCCGTGGGAATTTTCCCACGCACATAAAGCACGATTGGAGAATCATCAATCGATTTGAGAGCCTCGGGATAGTTTTTGGCTTCATAAGGAATAATTTCGACATCGCCGCTAGAGGCCTTTTTGATTTCTTTATCGGCTTGCTCTAAAATAGCGCCATTGTGAATAGCCAGCGCCATCTCTTGCTTGATTTCAATTTCTTTCACGCGACAAAGTTCTTCCGCCGGCGCTTCAAAAATATCTTTTACCGTCCCAAAAGCCTCCAAAAGCTTTTTGAAACGTCTCGGCCCAAAATTAGGAATAAACGTCAACGCCACGGTTTGTCTTAAATTAAGAGATGTTTTCAAACAGAATTCCTTTTATTTAATGCTTCAAAAATAATCTGCGCCACTTGTGACGGCGTCTGCCCATCGGTTTCAAATTTCAAATCCGCCGCCTGATAAAGCGGCGCGCGGTCTTCATACAAGTGACGAATCTCGGCCATCACATCTTCTTTTTGAAGAAGCGGACGGTGCTTGGAGCTTTTGACGCGCTCATAAATAGTTTCGGGACTGGCCAACAGCGCGATAATCAAGGCATGCTGACGGAGAGCCTGAATATTTTCAGGATCTAATACGACCCCGCCGCCGGTTGTGATCACCAACCCTTTTTGCTGCGCTAATTCGGAAACGGCCTTTTTTTCCAAGCTCCGGAAATAAGCTTCGCCGCTTTTGTCAAAAATCTCACTGATTTTTCTTTTCTCGTGGGATTCAATGTAAGTGTCTACATCCATCACACGAAATCCCAACTTCGGCGCGAGCGCCTTGCCGACGCTGGTCTTGCCGGTTCCCATGAAACCTATCAGGGCGATACTTTCAGGCTTGGGCATCAAAATTTTTCGATTTGCGCGAGATAGCCCTTATAATTTCTCTTTATTTCTTCCAGGCTGTCTCCGCCAAATTTCTCAAGGAAACTCTTGGCTAATTCAAACGCCACCATCGCCTCTGCTACCACGCCGCAAGCCGGCACCGCCGTGACGTCGGAACGCTCAACCGTCGCAACATCTTTTTGTTTGGTGTCGATATTGACCGATTGAAGCGGGCTCATCAATGTCGCATATGGCTTGGTCGCGGCACGAAGCACAATAATTTCGCCGTTCGTGACCCCGCCCTCAAAACCGCCCGCCTTATTGGTTTTCCGGTAAAATCCTTTTTTCTCATCATGAAAAATCTCATCATGCACGTCCTTGCCGAGATTTTGTGAGACTTTAAATCCCATACCGATCTCCACGCCTTTCAGCGCCTGAATCGACATAATGGCCGCGCAAAGTTGGGCGGATAAACGGCGATCATAATGCACAAAGCTTCCCAAGCCGACCGGAACGCCCTTGACCAACACTTCA
>JAHFFN010000054.1 GCA_023247915.1 Candidatus Omnitrophota bacterium | reverse complement strand
TTTAGAAAAAGCGTCCCCTTGACGGGCCGCTTGAGCCACCAAAAGAGGCGACAACTCGCGGCGTTCTTTCTTGATCCAAGCGTTTAAAATACTTTTTTCGCCGCGTGCCAAACGCTCGCGGACATAACGCACAAAATGGCCATTGCCGACATAGGCCTCGATACAACCGTTATTCCCACAGCCACAGCGTGGGCCGTTTTCATTAATGATGATATGCCCGATTTCAGCGGCTGAAAAAGTAGCGCCCGCGAATAATTTTCCGTCGATCACCATCCCGCCGCCGACGCCGGTGCCTAAAGTTAAAGCGATCGCGTTTTTGGTGTTTCGTCCGGCGCCAAAGGTAACTTCGCCCAGCGCCATGGCATTGGCGTCATTATCCACACGAACCGGGATTTTAAGTTTGGCCGATAAAAGCTTCGTTAAAAAGGTGTTTTTCCATCCGGGAATATTCGGGAAAAAATAAACAAAACCCCGTCGCGTATCAATAGGCCCCGGAGCGCCGACGCCGACGCCACTCACGTGAAACCCTTTTGCCCCGGCCTTTAAAATCATGGCGCGAATGTGCTGAGCCATCCCCTCCAGCAGCGCCGCACGCGTTTTTCCTTGGGTGGTCGGAAAAACATCTTTAAGAATAATTTTACCGCGCGTATCCACAAGCCCTAATTTAACAGTGGTTCCGCCGATATCCACGCCAATCGCTGACCGCTTCATTGATTCCCCCAAGTACTTCCCGTTAAACTCCCGACATGCATACCCGGTCGCGACCCTGACGTTTCGCCTGATACAAAGCCGAATCAGCCGCTTCCACAATAAGATTGGTTTCCGCCAAGGTGCGCGAATACGTCGAACAACCGATACTGACAGTGACTCTTAAATTTTCATCATACGCTTTGAATTCCCGCTCCGCGATGGAGCGACGAATTCTCTCGGCCACCAAAAAGGCCGCCTGCTCATCCGTTTCTACCAAAAGAACACCGAACTCTTCGCCGCCATAACGCCCGACCAGATCCAATTCACGCGTATTCTTTTTAATAATGCCGGCCACCTGCTTCAAAACCACGTCCCCCACCAGATGGCCGTACCCATCATTAAAGCGTTTGAAATGGTCAACGTCAATCATCAGGAAAGAAAGCTTAAATCCAAATTTTTGACAACGGTTGACTTCTTCGTCCAAACGCTCCACCAAATGCCGCCGCACATACATATGCGTCAAGCCATCCGTGATCGCCAGCGTTTCTACGCGGTCGTAAAGCTTCACGCGCTGCATGTCTGATTTGAAACTTTCCACCAAAATCGAAAGCAGTGGATCTTCCGGTCTGTCCAATCCGTAAAGAATGAGTCCCGCGAATATTTTCTTGTCGATCACAAAAGGATAAACCGCGTACGAAACTCCCTGCTCCTGGGAAACATAAAAGAAATCTTCTTCCTGGAACAGGCGTTCAAATATTTTTTGATCCTGGGGAAAAAGACGGGCTTTTAGGCTTTTTTTATCTTTCAAAAGCGCCTCGCGATCCAAGACTTTCCCCAAAACCTCCTGGGTGAGCTCGTAGACTTCCGAAGGAGCCTGCGACGTTTTTTCCTCGTCAAAAAAAACCAATTTGATGGATTGAAATTTAAAATCCCGGTTCAACGCCTCACCAAAAACAACAAGCGCCTCCGAATGATCCAAACACTGTGACATTTCCTTGGCTTTTTCGTAAAGGGTGGCGATTTGCACGGCGCGTTTATCGGTTGCCACATTGGCGTTTTCTTTTTCCGAAAGCGCCAGCTTTTCTAAATCGTATTTTTTGGAATACGCCTTTAATTCCTCATCCAAAAGAATACTGCGCGCGAAAACCCATTGTTTGAACTGTCCGGCTCCCCAAAAAATAACCAGCGAGTACAGCAAGTAGGAAAACCAAGCGAACGGATCTACGGAGCTTTTGAAGGCCAGCACCGCGGCGGCGGCCAGCATCGACAAAAGAAAAAAAGCCTGGCTTTTCCGGTTGCCGTAAAAATGCACCAGAAACAACATCCAAAACCAAAGCGCGTTAAGCGTTAAATACTTCCACACACCCGGTTTCTCCCTAGGTTTTTAGCGTCGTACAAGAAACGATCCGCCGTCCGGATCAGCTCTTCCCGCGCCTTCCCATCCTCCGGAAAAGAAGCAACACCCAAAGAGGCTGTCACGCGCTTCTCAGCACGACGAATGTAAAACGGATGCTTTTCGATTTCACTCCGGATTTTTTCAGCGATCTGCTTGGCTTCTTTTTGTTCTTTCTTGGGCAAAAGAATCACAAATTCCTCACCCCCGTAACGCGCGACAAAATCCACCGGACTGACGCATTTTAAAATAATCGACGCGATGCCTTTTAAAATCAGATCGCCTACCGCGTGACCAAATTCATCGTTGTAGCGCTTGAATAAGTCGATATCCAAAAGAATGATCGAGAAGGGACTGTTATTGAAACGAGCGCGCGCGATTTCTTCGTTGAGTCTCTCCTGGAAATAGCGGTTCAGATACAAACCTGTCAGACTGTCCCGCAAAGCCAACTCCTGCATCCGGTCATACAAAAGATCATTTTTTAAAATCACGGCCGCCAAATTTGAAAAAATATCCAAAAGCCTCAAATCATCCGCATCAAAAACATTTTCTTTTTGAGAGCTGATGCGAAGCACGCCGAGCACGCGATTTTCCGTCATGAGCGGACTCGCGCAAAGCGCCCCCAGAGGCGCCGCGCCGGGTCGGGCATCCGCGGGAAAACGAAAATCATTGCGGGCATCCTCAATCAAAATAGCCCGGGCACGCTTCATCACCCATTCCTCGTAAAGACTCCCCTCTTTTTCCCGAACCACCCCGCTTTTCTGGGTGGCCGCGACAAGCCCCAGCTCCTGACGGACATCATCGACCAGATACAACACGCATTCGTCAGCCTGTTTAAAAATGGCATGTGCTTCGTCGACGATTTTTCGAGTGACTTCCTGCACACCACGGATTTCTTTAAGCTCTCTTGAAAAACGCTGAAGATCTAAAAAGCGGTGAATTTTTTCCTGGAGCGCGGCCTGAAGATTATCATTTTTTTTATGATCTTCCCGGATCAGCGTCAATTCCTCGGAGACTTTTTCCTTGGAAATCACCTTGTCATTATTTTGCTTTTGAACGTTGTACAAATAAAAAGCGTAAAAAACAAATGTCGCCACGTAGATGGGCGTCTGTAAAAAAAGAGAGGGTTCTTTGTCCGCCAGACAAAGATAAATCGACACCACCACGGCTAAAAACGTCAATACCGCCGCCGTGATCGGCCCCGAAAGACCCCACACAATCACAAGGATAAAATTAGAGATTAAAAAATGAGGCGCTAAAAGTTCGTCGGTAAGACCCAGATGATGCTTGAGGAGGGGAAAATAGGAAAAAACGGCCAGTGTCCAGGCGATGAACGCGAAAATGGGAATAAAAAAAGGTGGCAGAGACCCTCCTTCCCAAAAAAGAAATTATGAAATCGTTTTTTCGGTATTCTTATCGAAAAAGTGCGCCTTGCCCATGTCCAACACCAGATCCAGATCCTGGTTGACGCTGGGACGCACATGGCCCGACACGCGCGCGATAAAAGAATTAGACCCGCAGCGCAGATACAGATAAGCTTCGGCGCCCATCGGCTCCACCACTTCGCAAGTGGCGCGAACCGTATTGTCCGGCGACGCTTCCGACGCGAACAACTTATCGTAAATATCTTCGCAGCGAATTCCAAAAATAACTTCTTTGTTTTGAAACGCTTCCAATTTTGAAAGCATGGAATTATTGACGCGCACCTTGAAGGGGCCGTTTTGAAAATACAGCTTGGAATCCGAACGTACAATCGTGCCTTCCAAGAAATTCATCGGAGGACTGCCGATGAAGCTCGCCACGAACTTATTGACCGGGCGATCATAGAGCGTGATCGGATCGGCTACCTGCTGAATCACACCGTCTTTGACGACCACGATGCGGTCGCCCATCGTGAGCGCTTCGGTCTGGTCATGCGTCACATAAATAATCGTCGCCTGAAGGCGTTGATGCAATTTTTTAATCTCGGTACGCATTTGAACGCGCAACTTGGCGTCCAGATTGCTCAAAGGCTCGTCGAATAAAAACACCAGCGGCTTACGCACAATCGCGCGACCCAGCGCCACCCGCTGTCTTTGCCCACCCGAAAGCTCCTTGGGCTTGCGATCCAACAAATTTTTGATTCCCAAAATCTCGGCCGTATCGTTGACGCGCGCTTCGATTTCTGTTTTTGGATATTTACGCAAACGCAAAGCGAAAGCCATGTTTTCAAACACCGTCATGTGCGGGTAAAGCGCGTAGTTTTGGAACACCATCGCGATGTCCCTGTCTTTCGGGGGAATATCGTTGACCAATTTGTCGCCGATATAAATTTTGCCGCCGGAAATATCCTCAAGACCTGCCACCATCCGCAAAATTGTGGTTTTGCCGCAACCGGAAGGGCCGACCAAGACAATAAATTCCCGGCGTTCGATGGACAGACTGACATTGTGCACCGCTTGAATGTTGCCGGGATAGATTTTATTGACATTGACTAAACTGACAGTGGCCATGGAGTTAAGATTCCTTTTTTATTTTGAGTAAAAAAAACTGATAAATTGGCCGAGCGATGACTTGAGCTGACGGCGATTGACGATTTTATCAATCATGCCGTGCTCCAACAAAAACTCCGAAGTCTGAAAACCATCGGGAAGTTTTTGGCGGATTGTCTGCTCAATCACGCGCGGACCCGTAAAACCGATCAAAGCCCTGGGTTCGGCGATAATCAAATCCCCCAGCGACGCGAAACTCGCCATGATACCGGCCATGGTCGGATTTGTCAGAACTGAAATAAAAAGCTGTTTTTGTTCGTGGTGTTTGGCCAGCGCCTGGGAAGTCTTGGCCATTTGCATCAAAGACAACATCCCTTCGTACATGCGCGCGCCGCCGCCGGAGCCGGACACGATCACCAGCGGTAATTTTTCTTCGGTGGCAAATTCAATCACCCGCGTCAATCGCTCGCCCACCACCGATCCCATCGAACCCATAATAAAATGAGAGTCTGTCACGCCCAACGCGATGCGCTGACCGCTCAAAAGACCTTCCCCGGTGATCACCGCGTCTAAAAGCCCGGTCGCCGCTTGGTCTTCTTTGACCTTGGAAGGATACGATTTGGGGCCTTTAAACTTGATGGGGTCGCCGGAAATAAGTCCCGCGTCCATTTCCTTAAATGTCCCCTCATCAATCAGTTGAGCGACCCGCTCCGGAGCCGAAAGCGTGAAATGATAATCGCACTTGGAGCAAATCTTAAACTCTTCCTCAAGCGTCTTATTGTAAATAATTTCGCCACACTCATCGCACTTGGTCCAGAGACCTTCGGGCATCTCCCGGCGCTTGAGTTGACGGACTGAATTGGCTCTTGCCTTGGTATTAAAAGGTGACATAAGTTTTAAACACCTTTAACGTTATTTATAAAAGTTTAATGGTAACACAGGCTAACGAATCTGCCAATAGAGCCAAAATAACTCTCCGAATGTCCTCAAAATGCGGGTTACGCCCGTCGCGGAGGCCTTGCCGGCGGTACGCGGGTAATGCGTGACCCCGATTTCCTGGATTCTAAACCCGGCTTTTTTGATGCGAGCCAGGATTTCCGCGTGAATCAACAAATGATTGGATTTGAGCTCCAATCCTTCAAGCGTCTTGCGGCGAAATAATTTGAAAGCGCAGTCCACGTCCCGGACGGGAATCCCGAATAAAAGCCGCACGAGCCACGTCCACAACCGTCCATTCAAACGGCGATGCGCTTTGTCCTGGCGTTGGAGACGATAACCGGCCACCACATCACAGCTGTCGATTTTAGAAAAAAGCTTTTCGATTTCGGGAATACGAAACTGATAATCACCATCCGTCATAAACACCAGGTCTTTGGTCACGTTGCGAAAACCGGTGCGCACGGCGGCGCCATAACCTTGATTAGTCTCATGCCCCACGTAGCGGACACGCGGATTTTTTTCAGCCCATTTTTTGATCACCTGAGCCGTGCCATCACGACTGCCGTCATCCACCACAACGATTTCATAATCCACGCCGTAGCTTTCGACCACGCGGATCGACTCCTCGATCATGATTTGAGCGTTTTCCGCTTCGTTGTAACACGGAAATAAAATCGATAGCGACGTGAGGGCTTTGGGTTTAATCATGGAGGCTGTGGAATACAAGACCGGTCAATAGTTTGGGATAAAAGTAAGTCGACTTTTGCGGCATCTTGAGACCCTTTTTGGAGGCCAAGAGCATTTCTTTGAGCGAAGTCGGTCTTAAGAAAAATGCGGCGCTGAATGTCCCCGCGTCCACCTTCGCTTTGGCTTCCTCCGCGCTACGGGTAAAATCAATCGCTTCTGATTTAGCGATCACGTGAATTTTATAAACCGGGCTAATCAAAGCCGAATGCAGAACCGCCACATCCAGAGAATCGACCGGATTTTGTTTCACGCGTCGTGCCAGCTTGGAATCCAGGGTAAAAATATAGAAGCCATCTTTTTTGGTATACACTCCAAAATTGTATTCTTTTTTGGGAGTGTCCTGGCGATATTTTTCGAGCGCTTTTAAAACCACCGCCAAATTTTTGACTTTTTCAAGCTTCCCAAGACCGGCGAGCGCTCCGAGCGGATCTTTCATGCCCTTGGGCGCTTTAACCAGGCGATGCGTCGGAAATATTTTAAAAGGATTGTTCAAGCAGTCCGCAAAATAAGTCATGACATAGCGGTAACTGGCCTCCGGCGCCGCCGTTTTATTTTTGGAAAGGCTCCAGTTTTTATACTGGCAGGCCACCTCAAAACGATGATGTCCGTCCGCGATAAACATGGGCTTGGAACGCATCGCGTTTTTTATTTTGAGAATCACCGAAGGGTCAGTCTCCAAGTAAATGCGATGACGAACCCCGTCGGTGGTGACATCTATTTCGGGTGTCCGGCGCAAGGCGCCTTTAAGTTCCCGGTTGATCAACGCCTGGGGATCCTCAAAAAGCCCGAAGATCGGACTTAAATTGGTTTTTACTTCCTTTAATAAGGCCATGCGGTCTTTTTTGGGACTGGCTAGCGTATTTTCATGCTTCAATGTTTCTTTTTCATTGATCTTCATCGCCGCGATAAAACCAAGCCGGGATTTTTTCTTCCCTTCCTCCACATAATCCTGCAAATGCACGTACAGCGCGGGAGACTCTTCCTGGGAGAGAACTTCGCTCGACTGCCAATCACTCAAAATCCGGCCGGCGCGAATGTATTTATTATTTTTAGCGTTGTCGGAAGGGGTTTCTTTCCCCAGCTCCAAACGGATCACATTGAAAGGGTTTTTTTGATAAAGCGCTTCTTGTTGTTTTTTAGAAATGACGTCATAAGGCGGCGCGTACACCTTGGCGAGATCTTTGTTTTTTTCTTTATTGTAACGCCATCCGCGAAAGGCTTTGATTTCAGGCATAAACTTTATTTCCCTTTTTGTATCTTGTAAGCCAACTATAAATACCGATGCTAATGCCGATCATGTCCGCGACCCAGTCGGTCATATCATACTGACGACCCGGCACAAATCGCTGATGCCATTCGTCTGAATAACCATAAAGCACTCCGGCGATCCAGACAGCCGCGATCCCTCCCATCGAGAGGGTGCCGGCCGTGCCACTCTCTAAAACAGCGGCGCGAATCAACAAAACTCCAAGAACGGTATATTCTACAATATGAAATAATTTATCGATAGGGTATTTTTCGAGGCTGCGGAAAAATTCAAATCGCGCCAGAGGAGCCAGCGGCGCTGACTGCGAGGAGAGATAAAAAATGAAGCCCGCGTACGCAAAAACGAAAAACCAGGCTTCAAGACGCCGGTTGCGGATCACTTCGATTCTTTTTTGGTTTCAGGTGGGGTGCTTTTGGGGGCGGGTGACGAGTCAGAGCCACTCTTCTTCTTATAATCTGTGATGTAGAAACCGCTTCCTTTAAAAATCAATCCCGCGCCCGCGCCGATCAGCCGCTCCACCTTCCCGCGGCAATGGATGCATTTTTTAAGCGCCGGATCATTCATGCCTTGGAGTTTTTCAAAAACTTTTTTACATTTGAAACAACGGTATTCATACGTTGGCATGCGATCCCCCGAAGAGTTTCTTTACTTTGCTAAAAAAGGAATTAGAGATAGGATTTGTTTTTTCCGAGCCGATCTCGGCAAATTGTTTCAAAAGATCCTTTTGTTTTTCGGACAAATGCGTCGGCGTCTCAATCACAACTGTCACGCGTTCATCCCCGATTCCGCGACCGTTCAAAGAAGCGATCCCCTTGCCTTTGAGTTTGTAGGTCTCACCGGTTTGAGTTCCTGGTGCTATTTTCAAATTTGTGGGGCCGCTGAGTGTAGGCACCTGAATCTCGGCGCCAAGCGCGGCCTGTGTGAAACTGATCGGCACTTCACAGAGTACTTCCGTCCCCTCGCGTGTAAAAAAGTCATGGGGGGTCACAAAAATTTCGATATAAAGATCGCCGCGCGGACCGCCAAAAATACCGGCTTCCCCTTCGCCGGTCATCTTTAAACGCTGTTCATTATCGATGCCTGCGGGAATCTTTGCTTGAATTTTACGACGAGCGGCAACCCGTCCGGAGCCGCGGCAAGCCGAACATGGATGTTCAATAGAACTTCCCTGTCCCCGGCAATCCGGGCAAGGCCTGGCGATAGAAAAAAATCCGCTGGAGGCAATCACCTGTCCGCTCCCGCGACATGTCGAGCAAACTTTTCTTTGAGTTCCGGGTTTAGCGCCTTCGCCTTTGCAGTTAGAGCAGGTTTCTTCGCGATCGATTTCGATCGATTTGGATACACCGAAGGCCGCTTCTTCAAATGAAATTTCAAGATCGTACTGGAGATCGCTTCCTTTTCTCGGACGTTGACCGCCCCGCGAAGAGCCGCCGCCAAAAAAGTCCTCAAAAATCCCCTCGAAAATATCACCGAAGCCGGCATTGCCAAAACCGCCGCCCATTCCGGAGGAGTTGAGTCCCTCATGCCCATAACGGTCATACACTTCGCGTTTTTGGGCGTCGGATAAAATTTGATAGGCCTCGGTCGCCTCTTTAAATTTTTCTTCGGCTTTTTTATCGCCGGGATTGCGATCCGGGTGATGCGCGAGCGCGCATTTTCGATAAGCTTTTTTTATTTCGTCCGCGTCCGCCGATTTGGGGACATCGAGGACTTCGTAATAATCGCGTTTTTTATTTGGCAAATTTTATTTATCGTCCTCGACCTTGTATTCGGCGTCGACAGCGTCATCCTTGCCCGCTTTTGCGCCGTCCC
>JAHFFN010000014.1 GCA_023247915.1 Candidatus Omnitrophota bacterium | reverse complement strand
AATGGAGGCCAGTATCGCGCTGTCCGCCAGAGTCAGCGTGCCTTTAAAATAAATGAATGAAAAATAAATCAGGGTGGGTAAAAGCGTCATCACCGCGATGGACTGTTCGGGCTCAAGTTCAATCGCCCAAAGCCCCTTTTTAGAAGAGTGCTTCCGTCCAAAAAATAGCGCAATGAAGTAAACCGCCGGCCAGCCTAACCCTACAAATAAACGAAGCGAGCCTGTGAAATTAGCGGTGACAAGGTGAAGCTTGGAAGGGTCGTGCGCGGCGGTTTGGGCGATGACTGCCTCGACGGCAAACTCGGGGAGCGTCTGCACCCAGGCCAAAACAGCCAAGGCAAGCCCTTGAGAGATGTAAAACTGTCCGCATTCCGCAGCCCAAGCAATAAGCAGCGCGGCCAAAATAATCGCAGGAAATGTCCAGAGAGCTTGAATGGCTTCCATAAGGGCATCATTTTAACACTGCCGGGGGTACCCTGCAATCAAAACAGGACTGGAAAAGATTAAGCGGCGGCTCCGACGGCGGTCAGGCGGGCGGCAATCACACGGAGAATGTCGTCGAAGCTGAGGCGAGCGACCGGATGAATCACGAGTTTTTTGAGAATTTCAAGCGTGGAAAGCTGCGGAGCTCGCATGGCGTTAAAGTTTTCGAGGCGTTTGGCAACATCCGACACTTCCCCGCGATAAGCAGCATCCACTAACTGAGAATGGAGCTGTGCCAGTCGTTCCAGTTCAGAGGCACTGTTGACTCTGCCGTCCGCGCTAGTTTTTAGAAGAGCGGTTCCAATCGCTAAAATTAATATTGCCTGATAAGCCATCACAGGGATTTTATTAGGTGACGGCGCGGAAGCATCTTGAGGCACAAGTCCCGCGCCAATCGACTGCGCATAAGCGATATTTTTCTCATTGAGCGCTCCCACCAAAATAACTTTTGCCTTTTCAAATCCTGCCGGCATAGTCAGCTTGCCATTTTCAACAGGCGCCACGCGCACCCGCTCAGGATAAAGCTGGAGTATCGGCTTGATTTGAGAATTAAATTCACCGGACAATTGCTCAGCAATCTCCGCAGTATAAGAAGACTCGGGCAAATAACCTACCACCACTTTCTCTTCCTCGCCAAAACTCAGCGGCACCTTTATCATCGCAAAACGATTGAGACGATCTCTTTCATGGATGGTGGATAAAACTTCCAAGCTGTTGGCGCCTCTTTGATCAATCCCAGTCTCCAACTCTTTTTGCGCACGATTAAGATCAACATAAAGCGCACCCGGTCTCAAAGCCGACTCATCTCTAAAGTCTTGAACCTCTTCTTTGGTCAGAGAATAAACAGCCACCACCTCTTCGTTCGTGGAAAATTCAACATTCACTCCACCCTTCACCGGTTGGATATGAATCAATGTCATCTGCGAACTGCCCTCTGACTGAATTTCAATGGCTCTGGGCTGTCCGTCTTTTTTGGGCGCCATTCCAAGCACGGCCAATTTTTTGATCAGCACTTTTTCGGACTCCCCAAGATTCTCGACGCCTTTTTTGGTCAAAAATGTTTTAGCAAATGCCGCTGTTTCCGGCTTTAAAGAATAAGTGCCGCTTTTAACGGCTCTAGAAAAAGTATCGGCTGCGGAATTTTTCTCTATTTGATTTTGGCGGCGAATCTCCCGAATTAATTCTCTTAATTCTTTTTCGGATTTTTCTGTCTGATGAAGAATATCGACAGTAAATTTCTGTTCCTTTACAAAGCCGGCAATTTCTATCTCTCTGGCCTTCGCCCGGTCAATCAATGTTCCAAAACGACCTAGATTGGCTCGAACAAGAATAGGGTTTTTCGAAAGCCGTTTATGCCAAAGATACAAAGCCACGATTCGCTTGCCAAGCTCATCAGTGCTTGGTTCGGATTTTAATTGATCCAGCTTCTTATCCGTCATCTTCAAATTTTTGGAAAGCGCGTCTAGTTCTTGACTAAATTCTTCTCTTTGGGCAGCCGACATGGTTTGAATCTGACTTATTCTTTCTTGAAAACGTCCGATAGACTCTTGAGCCGCCTTCATTCTTTTTACGACGACCGGAGTATCTCGCTTAGGATTCTTTAAAAGAGTGTCTACCGCCAGCAATTGTCCCCGCACCTGCCGCCCCATCCGGTCAATTTCTTTTCGGAAAAGTATCTCTTCCTGTTGGCGCCGTTTCGCTAACCGCGCCCCCATCATTCCCCCCTTCTCCACCCTCGTTTCTTCAGCGGCCGGCACAGACTCTCTTTCTCTTAAATTAACATACGGCCTCCCCAGCCCTTCCAGAAATTGAACCTGGCCGGTTTGGTTTGGAAACGCTTGCAATAATTGGATGGTGCTCGCAATTCTCTGGTAATTAATTTTTATTCTTTCTACATCGGCAATTTTTAGTGCCCCATCCCTATTCGATCTGTTAATAAAACCAATAATAATTCTTGAGGAATTCATCAAATCGTATTCCGCCGCGTTCCCGCCTTCACTCACGGTTCTCTTGAGTAAATCACGATTTGGCTGATTGGTTGTTTCAAAAGCCTGGACTTGTCTTAAAACAAATTCTGCGTAGCTTTTAAGATCTCCCAAAATTTTTGCATTAGTTCCTTCTACGGAACCTGCCTTTAATTGATTAATTTCCGATGCAAGCTCCACCCAGCCGGGATAAGTTAGCGCTTGAGACAAACTCAGCGTGGCTTGATTGAATTCCACCAAATTAAAATCCTTGGGAGTCGTCGCCAGCCGCGCGCCGGCATACAAATTCAAATCAATGATGTCGATCTTTTTCATCGTAGGATCCATCTCTGAAATTAGAGGAGTTTTCAAATCTTCGGAGGCTACATAGTTTTCTAAAACGGAAATGATTCTCTCCATTTCCGGCACACGAGCTTTTGTAAATTCCAATCTTTTGGAAAACCCGGTTATATTTGCCGAAAAAGAATGGGCATTCTGCATTACCGCCACTGCCTTATTTTTTAAATCAAATTCAGGCAAATCCTGCGGTGTTTTCTCATGGCCTGACCGAGAAAATAGAGTATCCACTAAAATTTGCTCACCTCTGTTTTTAGCTTTTTCACTGACAATCGAGTTTGAAATGACTTCAGCGGCCGTTTGAATCTGTGAAATGGCTTTGCGCTGGTTCTCAGTTAACCCTTCTTTCTCGCTGACCGATTTCAAAACTTCAAGCGCTTGATTAATTTTATCCAGCTGAACTCTTGCTTTTCCGGCGATCTGCCTCGCCAAATTTTTTGCATGGATTGTTTCCTGAGCATCCAATAAATTTGTGTCCGCCAATGGCACACTTTTTTCGAGATCTTCTTTATTCCACTTCTTCCCTGCCAATGAAGCGAGCCAATGATTAATCGCTCCCAATTCTTCAAATTCTTTAAAATTCGCGAGCATCCCCTTAACTTCACCAGAGGAATCACTAAGAATAATGACCAGGGAATGCTTTTTTTGCGGATCTAAACTGGGCTCTTGCCACACTTTGAATTGCATGCGGATAGCCGTTGATTGAGTCTGTATTGAGCTTGCAAACTGAATGATGACTTTTTGGCGGCTCCCGGGGACAGTAAGTTCTATTCTTGTGGGCAACTTTTTCTTTTTCCTCAACACCTCCTGCTGTTCCACGACTTTGGCGGTAACCTGAGACAGCCGCGCGCCAGCTGGTTTATAAATTAAAAATTCTTGGCCGTAATAGGTTGTGCCATCAAATGTGGTTCCGTTGGTGGAATTGTCGACACCGTACCATTCGCCAGCTTTTTGTACGATTTTAAGGTGCTGGCTTGAAATCGCTGCATCTCCCGTCAACACAACATCATTGCCATTGGCACTGCGGCCAATACGAAAAACGTCGCCATCAGCCATCAATTTCTCCACCTTAGTCGGTTCTTTATTTCTGTCGAAATTAAGATATGAGGCTGTTATTTTTTGTCCGTCGAATGTCAAAGTAATCGGATAGCCCGACAAATTAACCTTTTTGACATTGTCCGGCAAAGAAACAGCTACGTGATCATCGGGCTCTGTAACGACTGATTCCGACTGACCTGCCAACCGCGCGCCGGATAACCGCTCAATAATCTGCCTTATCTGATCATTTACTTCACCGGGGGGTCGATTTTGAAATTCTACACTGGACACTTGTTTGAGTATTAAGCCAAGCTCCAGATTATTCATTTTGTCGAGTGCTTTAAGACCCATTAATTTATCTACGAGATCCTCATCAACTCCCTGAATACCGAGTAGCGCATCTTTGATCGCTGATTTTTTTTCATTAGCACTTTGTACAATACTGAGAAAAAAATTACGAACATTTATTTCAGATTGCTCTTTAAACCCGAGAAAAGTGGCTGTAAGAAAAGCGAATCCCCCTGAAAAAAAGGCAACCAAAAGGAAAAGCCTTCTAAGAAAAAATGCTCTGTGAAATTCTGAAACAAGGCTCTCCGCTCCACCGCGTCTTAAAATTTCTTTCGCGCTGGCATCTACCGTTAAAAATATCTCTTTAAACCTTTTATCGATATCGCCCGGCTTCAATCGATTAGCTCGGATATCATCCATCAGCCGCTGAATCAACCCTACCAGCTTGTCGTCTGATCGCAACCCGGCGGCTCTTCGGGCTACCTGGAGATACGCCAAAACATCCGACGGGCGACTTTTTGGCGTTAATGAGATTTCTTGGGCTGTTTTTAATAAACCTGTCTCACTGTCTCTGGCATTGGTAAACCTAAGTGATTTTACTGGAGTAGTAGCCGGAGCCGTTGGAGCGGCGCTATAAACGACAGGTCTCTTGTGGTCACTAAACCATGATAAATTTTTTCCATACCAATGGTCGCGCATCTCCCCACCAAATTCCGGACTCCCGCTCCAAATTCCAGAAACCTTGCTAATAACCACTGCCTTTTTATCCAGACTTTCGTCAGTATTCAAAATTCGACCGTTAAAATAAACGACAAGAGCTATTGAAATAACCGCCAAAGGTGTCGCTATTTTTATATACGCGGGACGGGAGATGCAGTTAAAAAGCCGCATTAAATACCCTTCTCGCTCGTCGGAAGGTTCAATAGATAAAGCACCCGACAGCCGCGCGCCCCGAGCTATCACCGCTGATAGTTCTTTGGACGTCGCTGTCATTGGAAGAGCAAGTAGCCTTCGGCTAATCGCTGCCACCTGAGGCAAGAAAGTTTTATCTGCTGAATATTGTGCCCGCAAAAATATTAAAATGGCTGGGTCGTCGATCTCTTTAAGAGCTTCTTCGAATATTCCTTGTTTTGTATTTTGTTCTTCCAGACCCTCTAGTTCTGACATGCCTCTGATAAACCGATTATTGCCCGACTCCGTATAAGCATCCACCAAGAGACCGGCCAAAATACTCATCTTTTCGAATTGCTCTCTGGTCAATGTTTGTCCTGTAAAAGGAAGCTTCGCCTGGGTCGCGCTGAGCCGCGCGCCAGCTCCAAAGTTAGTGGATTGACTCACTCCAAGAAGATTTTCAATGATCACGGATCTATCCCTTTGATTTCGGAGCAACCCATCTTTTCCAAACCAAATAATGTTCACCATCTCTGCCAAATTATGAGAAATATCTGCCTGGCTTTGCCACAGCCCTAAAGAATCTGAGCTTTCAAAGAATAAATGCAATGAATTCGGAGTCACTTTCTCTCGAATCGGTTCTTTTGGATTTTTATGGAACGTATTGAAAGTGGAAATAATCGATCGCGTGCTAGGCCCCAAGGCTATTAAATTATCTAGTCGCCAGTGAAGTTCTCCTATCTCGTCTTTTGTTAAAAGACCGCTTAATTCATCCAACTGGTCTTCGAGACTTCTCGTAAATTCAGTCGATGACTCTGCGGGCATCTGGGGAGTGGGCAAAAATACTCCTCCCGCAAGATCTCCTAAATACATATCCTGCAGGCGTTTTGTAAGATCGTATGGAGGTTCCTCAAAAACTTTTATTTGCCCCATCGGACGAGTAAATTCTGCATCTTGATATTGAGCAACCGCCAAGCGCCCCTCACCTATCCCTCCCCGTCGGTCTTCCCCAAGATAAAAATAATAATAACGTCCATCCCCTTTAACGATAAGTCTGGAAGAATCGAAGCCTAATTCTGAAAGGACTTGACCACGCTTAGAAATACGGTTCAGGCTCAAAGCGGACTCCGCTAAAAATTGAATTTCTTCCAAGGATAAATTTTGAGCTCCATTTTTTTGGCAGATCGTGTCAACGTCGTTTCCTGCTTGCCTTAAAATAATCTGGGTAGCGCTGCGCAAAGCTAAAGACGCATCGTGAATGGAATCGTGCCAAGGTTCGCTAGGCTCGCCATATTCTTCTATCATGGCAGTATGTGTGTTTTTTAATTCTCCACTGATTGAACTTAGTTCAAGCCAAATTTCAGCCGCATCTTGGCCTTGGTCGATTTTCTTAGCAATAGAAGCAAGAGATAAAGCGATCTCACTTGGACCTCTAATTCCTCTTTGCGCATAAAACTCATTTAATTTTTTATCAGTAGTTTTAAATTCTGCGGCAATACCCGGAGCCTGAAGCTCTCCTATCGCTTCTACCGCCAAATTTCCAGCCGCACGACTGTGTTTTTCGAGCAACAACATTGCTTGCTGTAAAATTTCATAATCCGCTTGGGTGAGCTTTCCCTTTCCACGATAAGCTTTCCAAATCTTTTTAACGGTTTCAAAACTTTTAGGATAATCATCTTTTGAAAAATTTGAATGAGCCCCAAACGTCTCGCCCGCAAACTCAGCATCCAGTTCGCCTGCGATCGAATTCGAATAATTTTGAAATTCTTCTAGCCTTGCCTTTTTTAGCTCGACCCAGCGGCTCTGCAAACGTTTATTAAAAACATCATCTCGGCTATAGGGTAGCTTCACGATCTCTTCTTCGAGATAGCTGCCGCCAGACTTACCAGCGCTGGCCATCCGCGCGCCCATTAGAGCGGCAACCCTTTCTTTGTATAAGTCGCTGAGGTTATTAATCGCTACAGATGCATCCCCCACCTCTGAAGCAATCTTTCTTATTTTATCCTGCCATTTCTTGCTGGAAGCGGTAGGGGAAGCGCCGATGCCGCCCATCCTTCTTATTTGAGCCAACTGCGCTGCCTGCAGCAAATAACTACTAGCTCTACCAGCACCGCCCCCCTCAATTTGCTTTTTTTCAATATACGAAATAATCCTTCTAGCGTAATCTGAAACCTTCATACTATTCGCAGAGAGCGCGCTGTAATAAGTAGGGATTTGGGATCCCATCGCTGAATCAGACTGAAGAACGAGATCCTTAAAAGATCCAGCTGTTAAAGCGTCTAAGTCCCGCACAAAATTAACCATTTGAATTTCGATTTCTTTTTTTACGATTGGATTTGAACTAAGTTCATTATCCTTACTTAATCGATACAAAAACTCCGCTAAGCGCGAAGAAGTCTCGACAAGCTCCTGCGGCATTAAAAGAAAATCAACCAGATGCACATTCACATCATGAAAATGATAAGGCCCGGTTCTTGTATACACCGCTTCTTTACGTCTCCAATGTTCCAAATAATCCTCTACAGAAAACTCTCCCGCCTCGTTATCCCAAAATGTGACAAACACGGCGGGCTTGATTTGATTGAGGCGTAGAATTCTGGCGTTAAGAGCTACCTTATCGGGGTATTCTATGCTCCCTTCTAATTCCAGAGAGCTCACTCCAAGATCCTCTGCAAACTTTGGTAAATATTTGGCCAATAAACCAATGTTTGATGAATCTCCGCCCTCGTTAACTTCCGCGCCTCGATCCAGATTCGGATCATTCACCAGTTTCTCTGTATAAATTCTGCCAAATCCATCGTCTCTCGCGGTAATCACTTTCCACCAACGCCCTTCGGGCAAATCTGTCAATCTTAATGCTGGTGAAGCTGGAGAGGATAGCCGTGCGCCAGCATTCATCAAGGCGTCATGAAGATCCCGCGTTGTGGCTACAGGCATGCTGATGGCTACCATCCTGTAATTCGTGTCGATAGAACTGCCGGCTCCTGTATACAGTTGGTTGGAAAGCGGATCGAGATAGACCAGCCCTTTTTCAAAAAGCGCTTTAGCAATATATAAAGGAATGGTCGTATAATTTTCCGGGTCTGATTCATTGTGAAGCTCGACCAAAAGCAGTCCAGCAGACTCATGCAATTGATCTTTTGGAAGACGCGTCAAGACAGCATCAAAATTGCCGTCTTTTGAGGGCTTTTTAAACAATTCGCCGTTTTTCAATTGATAGAAACCCGTATTAATCGACGCTTGTACGTCTGTTTTACCGTCAAGCTCCGCGATAGGACTATTTCGTGTCGTTGGCCGTTTTGAAGGATCTGCATTATAAATTAGCACGGGATTGTTAGCACTGATCAGCTGGTAAGACATGTTTCCTATTACTGAGTCCACGATCTGATCACGAATCTGAAGCGCTCTCAGCTTATCCCTTTCGAATTTCAAATCCACAGACGCTGGTACTGCCCGCGGAGCAATGGACGGCTCTGGCGCAATCTCATTTACAATCGTGACATACTTCGCAATAGATTCACTCGCGTCCGGATGGCCTGCGAAAGACTGATTGATAAATTGAATTAGATACTGCCGATCCACTAGATTGCTGGTTAAAAATAGATCGTAACCGTAAAGCGACTCCGTACCATTAACGATTTCTCTATACCTTAAAAAATCAGTACTTAGTAGATGTCTGTTACCGCGCGTATTCAGTAAAGCAAATGCATTTTTCTTGAAACCACCACTAATTTCGACATTAGGAACGCGTGTATCTGCATACCAATAAAGACCCGCCGCCGACAAAAGCTTTTGGAGTTGGCCTTTTTTGAGATCGTCGGAACCCTTCTCAATCTTTAAAATATTCTCCCGACGAATGATTGCCAGCCGTGCGCCCTGTATTACACTTTCTGCGCCGCGAAGAAGTCCGTCGTGCTCTGTAGTGGGCACTGGAATCGATACCCCAAGTCTAGCGCCAAATTCTTTCATGGCATCCGGTCTCATTCCAAGTAATTGCATACGAACATTCGTCGTGGAGGGCTTCACGGCAAAATCTTTTCCGAGTGAGCCTAGGGATTTATCGGAGTGAATTTGTCCGTCCGTCGATTCGAAACTTTTCTTTTTTTCTTGGAGGGGCTCGAGAAGAAGTTTTTCATATTTTTTCTGATTGGTTTCGGCGGTGACGGTTGGGGTCAGGACGGCGTAGGAATAACCTTTCTCCTTGAAAAGTTGTGTGAGGTGATCGGTATGATAACCGCCGGTGATGAGGACGGCGATTTTTTGTTGATCGAGCGATGTTTCCGTATTTTTAATAAAAGCCAGATCGCGATTGGCGACGGAGTCGTAAAATTGGATCAGCGCGTTTTTGCCTTCTTCCAAGATTGGCTGGTAAGGTACGAGATCTTCGTAATAACCTGCTTCAGCGAGCTTGCGATTCAAAAAAGCTTGATACGAAGCCGTTGAAAAATCGGGTTCGTTGGCGATCCAGAGATTAAAGTCTTTGGTCGTCATTTGGATACGATAGGCTTTGTCCAAGAGACCCAAATAGCGGTCGATGGAACGAATGAGCTGAGCGTCGCTCTCGGTCAACACCACCTGATAAACCTTGTCTTCCGCACGCACAAGCTCGTCTAGCACGGACTCTAGGTCAATCCCCGAAAATTCCTTGAGATAGTCGCCATATTCTGCCCAGTGACTATAGTCATCCAGAGAAATATTTTTCTGCTTGGCAATATTTAAAGTTTTTTGAAAGTAGGCAAATTGTCCCGTGAAGGACGGGCTTGCCGACACTCCAAAAGCCGGAGCGGCTTTACTGAAATATTTTTTAAACTCTTCCTCGCTGATTTGACCGGCGATTTTCTCGACCAGCGCGGCCTGTTCCAGATTGGCCGCGTCAAAATCGAGTGTTTTTTCTTTTTCTAAAAGAGTTTTAAGCTTCAGAAGATTGGGATAGCTGGCCAACAAATCATCATGCCCGCCACCGATCAGCTTTAAAAGCCCTTTGAATTGATTTTCAAAATTAGCCTGATTATTTTTTTCATACTCCAAAAGCTCGGTCGGATAATGTTTGTTTTTTAATTTTTCAAGCGAGCGGTGCATGACTTTGAGATATTCCAAAATCTCTTCCCTCTTTCCAGCCAAACGGGAATAACTCTCCAAACTCTGGCGGTAAAGATTCATGTCCTCAAGACCCATGATTTTCATCGGATGATCCGAAATGAGATTCAAATATTCTTCGCCTTGAATCTCCCCGCTCATCAAAAAGCTTTTCGCGACCAATTGAACGCGCGCTTTCGGCGCCGCTTTGCGAAATTTATCCAACGAACAATCTCCCGCACCCCCTTCGGAAAGAATCAGGGATACCGGATACTTCGTCATGATCTCATCCAGCGCTCCCGCGAGATTTTGCTGGCCTGAAAGATTGGAGTGAGCATCTTGGATGTGAATGATAAACACATTTCCGGAACCTTGGTGGATTTCACGAAGCGAAGCAAACTGGAGTGGCGCCTCAAAAAGTGTGGGGTTTTGAAGAAGGCTCTGAATAGGAGTCATTGGCTGAAGAGCCGCCCCGTCAAACGGCGCCGCCCAAGCCAAATCTTGACAAAAGAAAGCTAGCGCCAAAATGAACGCGCTTATTTTCTTCTGAATTCTCTTGGTTTGCTTCATACTTCCCCTCTAGGAACTTCCTTAATCACCTTATTAATAAGTACTTATAACTCACTAAAAATATACATTATTATCTAATAATTACAAGTACTAATTAAAACTATTTAATAACATAAAATAATATATAACCTATTGAAAATAAATAGGTTACAATTTTAAACTACGGCTATGCAAACTAAGGATCAACAAACTAAGGATGTGCAAACTAAGGTAGGTCAGGTTTAAACCTGACCTACCTTAGTTTGCAGAGCCCTCCAGCGCTACCGAAAGTCTCGCCCAATCGGTCAGATTAAGAGTTTCAGGACGGCGCGTAGGATCGATGTCGACCAAACGAAGAGTTTTCTCAAGCGTGGCTTTAGCAAAGATTGGGTCTTCCCGGTCTTCCAGGGAATTGAGTAGTGTCTTGCGACGCTTCTGAAAAGAGCGGCGCACCAAACGGGAAAAATGCTCCTGATTCACCTGAAATCGTGGCGTCTTCAAAAACCGGATCCGAACCACCGCCGAGTCCACATTGGGCGCGGGTGAAAAGCTGGATTCGCCTAATTTCTTTAAAACTTCCGCGTCAGCATTCATCTGCAAAAAAATTGAAAGTGCGCCCCAATCCTTGCCACCCGGCTTGGCCGCCAAACGCTCGGCCACTTCCCACTGCATGGTCAACACCGCTTCCGAAACCAAACTTTTCTGACCGATCAGCCATTCTAAAATGGGGCTTGTGATGTTGTAAGGAATATTTCCAACAACCTTGATGGGAGCGGTCACGCCAAAGTCCTTCTTGAGATCCGCTTCTAAAATATCGCCTTCTTTAAGAACAAATTCTTTTTCGAGAAAATATTTTTTAAGATGCTTGGTATAAGCGGCATCTGTCTCAACGGCAAGTACCCGGCCAGCGCCCTTTTCAAATAAAGCACGCGTCAAAAATCCAAGTCCGGGGCCGATTTCTAAAACCGTCTCCTCTGCCGCGAGCGCCAACGACTCCGCGATAAATGAAAGCGCCGCCTCGTCGACCATGAAATTTTGACCGAATTTTTTCCGAGCGGAAACGTTTAAAATCTTAAGGAGATGATTAGCTTCGTTGGTGAGAGCGCTCATACTTCTTTCGATTGTTTGAAATGGATTCGGCGAGATTCAAAGCTTCGAGCATCGATCCGGGATCCGCCTTAAAGCGTCCCGCAATATCATAGGCCGTGCCATGATCCGGTGATGTCCGCACAAACGGAAGCCCTAGTGTCACATTCACGCCCGCACCGCGGGAAATCATCTTAAGCGGGATCAACCCCTGGTCATGGTACATACAAATTTCAGCGTCATAACGACCGAGATACGCGTCATAAAATAAAGCATCCGGAGACAACGGCCCCACGATGAGTGCGTCTGTTTTTCGACGTGCCGTGCGAACGGCGGGCTCTATCACTTGTATTTCTTCCCTGCCAATCGTCCCTGATTCGCCGGCATGAGGATTGAGCCCGCAAACAACCAGGCGCGGCTTTTTAATTCCAAAAGAACGGCGAAGCTCTTGATCGGCCATTAAAATAGTTTCTTTGACGCGGCGGCGAGTCACCTTTCCCGATACATTCTGAATCGGTGTGTGGCGAGTCACCAGCACCACCCGCAATGACCCGCCCACCAGCATCATCTCGTATCGTTTTGTTCCGGAAAGCTCCGCCAGATACTCCGTGTGCCCCGGAATATCAAAGCCGGCGGCCTTGAGCCCCGCCTTATTGATCGGCGGCGTCACAATCGCGTCTACGCGCCCCTGCATGGCTAGTTGCACCGCCATCTCAATCGATCTCACCGCCGCGCGGGTCAAAATATTTTCCGAGCGCCCATAAACAATTTTGCCGGAAGGAAATTTTTCAGGAAAATAACAGGAGATTCGAGAGGGAGCGGCGCCCAGTTTCATTTTTTTAGCCAAGGCCTTAAAAAAAGACTCCGACCCCAGCAAAATAACTTCTGCGGAAGATTTTTTTAAGAATTGATGGAGGGCTTTTAGCGCGACTTCCGGCCCGACTCCGGCCGGATCCCCGAGAGTAACGGCGATACGGCAACGCCCGCCCGAAGCGGGCTTACCGGATTGAGATATAGGCATTCTTCTTGAGAGACTTGATCCAGGCGTCGAGACGTTCCCCGAGCTTTTCTTTGAAAATAGTCTCTTGGATGGAGTTCCGAACCTCCGCCAAAGGCTTTAGCGAAGAACGCTGTCTTTCGACCACTTGAAAAATATGATACCCTAAAGAACTTTTGATAGCCGCGGTGTGTTGACCCTCTTCCAAAAGAAACACCTTCTGGTCGATGTTGCCCATCAGCTGACCCTTTTGCACCCAACCCATGTCACCGCCCTCTTTAGCCTCCGAGCCCTCGGAATACGTTTTGGCCAATTCCTCAAAAGATTTGCCTTGATCAATCTGAGCGATCAACGAATCCGCGAAAGTCTTAGCTTCTTCCGCCGAACGAGCGCCTTCGCGCACAAGAATCTGTCTCAAATGAACGCGGTCGCCTTGTGAAAATTCCTCCGGATGCGCTTTGTAATAATCGCTGACTTCGCCCGGCGACGCGGAAATACGGGACTTTACCTCATAGGTCACCAGCTTCTGCGTCATGAGCTGGTCGTGGAAACGATTCCAAAGTTTTTTCTCGGTAAGCCCCTGGTCTTCGATGGCCTTAAGAAATATCTCACGAGACGGAAATTTATTACGCACATCCGTCAGCATCTCATCGACCTCGGAGTCAGCGACAATCACTTGTTTTTTCTTGGCTTCGCTCAAAATCATTTTTTCTTCGATAAGCTTATTCAGAAAATCTTCACGCGCCTTTTTAGTCTTATCTTCCAATTCTTGTCCGGTATAAATGGTTTTATACTGAGAAATCACCGGAGCCATCACGACTTGGAGATCTTGATCCGTGATAATCTCATCATTGACCACCGCTAAAATCCGCTCCACCACATCCGCTGAATAGGCGGGCATGAGATGGCCAAACGTCAAAAACAAAGCCAGGGATAAAACAAAATAAATACTATTTTTTAGCTTCATCGAGTTTCTTTGTGAATGTTTCCAGCGCTTTTTCATCGACATTGATTTTCTCGGATCCTCTTAATTTTTCTACAAGTTTTTTGAACGCTTCGGTTCTTTTTTCACTGACCAAACGCTCTTCGATTAGGCGTTTGACAGTCTTAAATTCTTTGAGCGAGGACGGCATTTGATCCGTAAGCTTGATGATGTGATAGCCAAAGCGTGTCTTAACCGGCTCGCTCACCTCCCCTTTTTTCATCTGAAGCACTTTGTCTTCAAATTCGGGAACAAATTGACCTTTTTGAAAAAATCCCAGGTCTCCTCCGCGCTGAGCGGTCGCGTCCATGGACTTGGCACGCGCCAATTCCTCAAAATCAGCCCCCTGATTGAGCTGGTTTTTAATCTGGGTGGCCTCCTCCTCGGTTTTCACCAAAATATGGGAAGCGCGAAGCACCGGCTGTGTCATAAAATCCTGTTTGCGAGCCTCGTAATATTTGCTGGCGGCATCCGCTTCCAGCGTGATTTTCTTATCAATCTCCGTCTCAATCAGCTTAGCGACAATGATTTTGCGGCGAGCGGCGTCGATCAAAGCGACGACATCAGGATCTTTTTCAAGGCCTTTGCGCTTGGCTTCTTTGAGGAGGAAATGCTCGGAAGCCATGTCTTCCAGAAATTCTTTTTTGCGCTTAAGCGCGGTCAAGCGAATGTCCTGGGGCAGAGTCGCGAGCTTCCTTAACAGCTGGTTTTCCGTGATGGTATCCCCGTCAAACCGAGCCAAGACGAGACTGCCATCCTTCTTTTGACAGCCCACGCAAAACGCGACCAACCCTAATATTAGCAAGTATTTAAAAAATTTCATAACAAGGATACTACCACAACGTTACCCGGCTTTCAATTGAAGCCGTTCCACCGTCTCCCTCAAAATCCGGCAATACAGGTCAAATCCAATATGTGAGATATAGCCATGCTGTTCTGTCCCCAAAATATTGCCCGCCCCCCGAATCTCCAAGTCCTCCATCGCGATATTGAATCCAGAGCCCAGATAGGTATAGCGCTCAATGGCCGTCAGTTTTTTCTTGGTTTCTTCGGTTAAAATCGCACCCTTAGGAATCAAAAGATAGGCGTGCGCGTTACGGTCAAACCGTCCCACCCGCCCACGAAGCTGATAAAGCTCCGAAAGTCCAAAAAGATCCGCCCGGTGAATAATAATGGTATTGGCGTTGGGAATGTCGATCCCGGACTCGACAATCGTCGTCGACACTAACACATCCACTTCCCCATGAATAAATTTTTTCATCACACTTTCTAAAGACTTGGCGGCCATCTGCCCATGCCCCACCGCAATGCGTGCCTGCGGCACCAGCATCGCCACTTTTTTGGCAAAAGCCTCAATGCCTTTGACACGATTATGAATCAAAAAGGTCTGACCCTTCCGATCCATCTCTTTTAGGATGGCTTCACGAATGATTTTGTCACTCGACTCGGCAACAACGGTCTCCACCGGTTTGCGATTTTTGGGCGGCGTATTGATTGTCGACATGTCGCGCGTGCCGACCAGCGACAGATAAAGCGTGCGTGGGATCGGTGTAGCGGTGAGCGTCAATACATCCACCAAGAGTCTCAATTTTTTTAAATGTTCTTTATGCCGCACTCCAAAACGCTGCTCTTCATCGATGACCACCAGCCCCAGATCTTTAAACGTCACATCCTTGGAAAGCAAGCGATGCGTGCCAATCACAATATCGCAAGAACCTTCCCGGATGGACTCGACCGCAATTTTTTGCTCAGATTTGGTTTGAAAACGCGAAAGCATTTGAATATTCACCGGAAAACTCTGCATCCGGTCTTTAAACGTTTCATAATGCTGTTCCGCCAAAAGCGTCGTCGGCACGAGTATCGCCACCTGCTTGGCATTCATCACCACTTTGAACGCGGCGCGAAGCGCCACCTCGGTTTTACCGTAACCCACATCACCGCACAAGAGCCGATCCATCGGGATCGAGGATTCCAAATCTTCTTTCACGGCGCGGATCGCTTTTTTCTGATCTTCTGTTTCTTCGTAAGGAAATTCTTCCTCAAGCTTCGCCTGCCACTCCACGTCTTTTTGAAATTGAAATCCCACCAAAGCCCGCCGCTTGGCCTGCATTTCCAAAAGTTCACTCGCAAAAGATAAAACGCCTTTTTTGGTTTTTTCTTTTAATTTTTCCCAGGTTTTAGAACCCAGTCGCGACAACTCAGGATGCATTTTTCCAAAAGCCACATAGCGCTGAATCAAATGCAAATCCCGCGTCGGCACATAGAGAATATTTTTTTCGGCAAATTCCAACGCGAAGTGATCTTCGACTTTGTTTTGTTTGTTCTTGAGCGGTTTCATCCCGCGATAACGGGCGATGCCGTGGAGAATGTGCACCACCAAGTCCCCCGGCTCAATATCGACAAACGGGTCTATCGGAGATTCGTACTGGGATAAAAAAGATTGGGCGGGGCCGGTGAGTCGACCACCTGGACGCCAGGAGCGGGATGACTCCTTGGCCGGTAACACCAAAACCATGCGATGCGGTTCCAGGCGTTTTCCGGTCGCCGGATCAAAGGTGTGAATGCTTTCAATGGTGTCGTCCGCTAAATCCAAACGCACCGGCAGAGAAAAATGAACCGGAAAAAGATCGAGGGTGCCCCCGCGGATAGAGAACTCTCCGCTGGAAGTCACCCGGTCTTGACGATGATATCCGAAATCAAAAAGATTTTTGGCAAGCAGGTCAAATTGCACCTGCTTGCCATTATAGAATTCAATCGTTTGAAACAATTACTTCTTCGCGGGAGTCGCGCTGGCGCCTGCGGCTGCCGGCTTTTCAATGAATTTACCCGTCGCTTCATCAAATTGATAGAGGCCTTTTTTAAACTTCTCCTCATTCAAGTCATTGGCTTGGCAAAACGCGCTGTGCTTTTGCTTGAGCACCGCAGCTTCCTGGTTAAAAAGCTGTTGAAGCACCAACAGCCTGATTTCCTGAGCCTGGATGACGCGAAGCTCTTTCACCACCGCGTCTTTAGAAGCGGCCTTGTCTTCGGTTTTCGCCTTATCCTTCGCGCAAGCGGCTCCCGAAAATCCCAGCACCAATAGTGACACCAACAACAACCCTTTGATCCGTTTTGAAATGAAACCCGACTTTTTCATTGAAGCTCCTTTTTTACATTTTAAGAGGTGCCGAAACTCCCAAGAGCGACAAGCCCAAACGCAGAACGCTTTGAGTGGAAAGCGCCAACATCATTCGGCCTTGCGTGAGCTCAGGATCCTCCGTCACCACGCGGTTATCCGTATAAAATTTATGAAATGCGGCCGCCAAGTCTTTAAGATACGGCACCAGGCGGTAAGGCTCCAAGGTTTTTTCCGCTCCCAGCACCGTCTCTTCAAACTGGCTCAAAAGTCTGAGCAAGCTGATTTCTGACGGCTCTATCAAACGTGAAACAGCGGAGCTTTGATTCCAATCCAGCGTAAAACCCCGCTCTTGAAATAATTTTTTAATGCTCTCGATGCGCGCGTGCGCGTATTGAATGTAGAAAACGGGATTATCCACGGTCTGGCTTTTAGCCAACGCCAAATCAAAATCCAGATGTGCGTCAAATTTTCTCATCAAAAAGAAAAAACGGCCGGCGTCTTTGCCAACTTCATCAATAATCTCGCGCAGGGTCACAAACTCTCCCGCCCGCGTCGACATGCGCAGTGTTTTTTCACCTTCAAAGAGAGTCACTAACTGCGCGATTAAGATCTCGAGCTTATCCCGTGAGGATCCAAGCGCCTCGACCGAAGCCTTGATACGCGCGATGTAGCCATGATGATCCGGTCCCAAAATATTGATCAAAAATTCAAAACCGCGCACCAGTTTGTCGCGGTGATAGGCGATGTCCGGTGTCAGATAGGTATAACTTTTGTCGCTTTTAATCAGCACCCGGTCTTTGTCATCGCCCAAACGCGTGGAAGCGAACCAGACAGCGCCCTCGCTTTCATACACAAACCCTTTTTCTTTCAAAACCTCGAGTGCCTTCTCCACCTTCCCCGATTTCATCAACGCTTCTTGGCTGTAAAAATTCTCAAAAGTGACGTCAAAATCCTTCAAATCTTTTTTAATGCCTTCCATAATCGTGTCTTTGCCAAAGCGGGAAAAATATTCTTCCGTCTCCTTTTCCAACGCCCGGCCATGCTTGGCTTTTAAATCTTTCGCCATCTGGGTGATGTATTCGCCTTTGTAGCCGTTTTCGGGAAATTCATGGGTCACGCCGATTTCCGTTAAATAACGCGAACGAATCGACCGTCCCAACACCTGGATCTGCACCCCTTCATCGTTGTTGTAATACTCTTTGGTGACGCGATGCCCGCAAAAAATAAGAATTTTTGCCAGGGAATCTCCGAGCGCCGCCTGGCGTCCGTGCGCGACCGTGAGTGGGCCGGTGGGATTAGCGCTGACAAATTCCAATAAAATATTTTTGGAAGGAAGCGTGGGTCGGCCAAAACGGTCGCCCTCTTTGTGAATCTTAAGCACCACATCGGAAATTTGCTGGGAAGAATAATAAAAATTAAGAAATCCGGGGCCTTCCACGGTGATTTTAGCGATCCGTCCGGCGAGTTTGGACGCCGGTAAGGCCGCTTGGATATGTTTCACCACCCCGTCCGCCAATGTCCGTGGGGATTGCTTGAGTTCTTTGGCCAAACGCATCACCGCATTGGAAGAAACATCGCCAAACTTTTCTTCGCGTGGCACTTCTAAAGTTGAAGCGACATCAAAAGACAGAGGCGTCCCGCCCAGACTGGCCTGGAGAGCGTTTGAAAGAATCTCTGAGATTTCTTGCTGTAAAGGGATCATGGATTATTTGGAATGGGAAAAAGAATGCTTCGGTGCATCTCCCCAAAGATTTTCAAGGTCATAAAATTTTCTTAAATCCTGATAAAAAACATGCACCACGATATCGCCGTAATCCAAAAGAATCCACATCGCGTCTTGAAAACCTTCCCGGCAACGAGCGGGGAAACCTTCTTTTTTCATCGAGTCGTTGATATGCTCGCCGATGGCCTTCACGCGCGTCGTGGAGGGCGCGCTCATGATAATAAAGGTATCGCAAAGCGACGAGCGCTTGCTCATGTCCATGGTGACAATATCGTCCGCCTTGCGGTCGAGCGCCAAATCGCAAATTCGTGCTACTTTTTTATCGTGAGTGATAAGAGTCTCCGTTCCACACCTTTAGGCAAAAGCCCTGAAAGTGTCTGATTTTTTTTGAGCCGGCTGCGAATCTCGGTGGACGACACGTTCACCGTTTCCATCGGCAAGTACAGCATACCTTCCGGCAATCGTCTCGCGGAACTGCCTGTCCGCGTCATGACTACAAAACGGGCGAGCTTCAAAAGCTCTTCCGGTTTTCTCCAACGTGAAAAATTTTGAACGGCATCTGTCCCGCAAAGAAAAAAAAGAACGGCTTTTTTGCCGAATTTTTTTCTAAAATACTGTAACGTATCCACGGTAAAAGATAAACCTTTTCTTCGGATCTCGCAGAGCGATAATGCGAAACCCGGTTGATGTGCGATCGCCTCTCGGAGAAGACGGATCCGGACAGCCGCCGGTAAAAGGTTTTGTGAGTTCTTTAGAGGCGTTTGACAGGAAGGGACAAAATAAACTTTTTCCAAATTAAGCTCGTCCATCGCGTGCCGGGCGATCTTTAGATGCCCCGCGTGAACCGGACTAAAACTACCGCCTAAAATGCCGATTCTCACTTTTTGCTCAAACCCTCACCTGTCCATTGCCCAACACCAGATACTTGTAGGTTGTGAGCTCTTCAAGCCCCATCGGCCCGCGGGCATGCAATTTATCCGTTGAAATGCCCATCTCGGCGCCCATCCCAAATTCACCGCCATCATTAAAACGTGTGGACGCGTTCACAAGAACCACGGCGCTGTCCACCGACTGTGTGAATAGACCAGCGGCTTTTTTATTGCGCGTGACAATGGCATCCGAATGTTGGGAACCGTATTTTTCGATATGGGCGATCGCTTCTTCCAAATTTTTAACCACACGCACCGCTAAAATGAGGTCTAAATACTCCGCAGCCCAATCTTCCTCGGTCGCTTTCTCAGCCCAAGGCAGACTCGCGCGGGTTTTTTCACAAGCGCGGATTTCGACATTTTTTTCTCGCAAAAGGCGCCCGACTTCCGGCAAAAATTTCGCCGCGACCGCCTGATGCACTAAAAGCGTTTCCAGGGCGTTGCACACGCCCGGATTTTGCGTTTTCGCGTTGAGTACAATCGCCGCGGCCTTCTTTAAATCCGCGTCTTTGTCAACATACACATGGCATACGCCTTTGAAATGCTTGATCACCGGGATTTTTGAAATCTCGGCGACTTCGCGAATGAGGCCTTCCCCTCCGCGAGGAATCACCAGCTGAATCAAATCCTTCATGCCGAGCAAAGACTTGACCGCCTCACGATCCGAAGTAGAAACAAAGCCAAAAGCACCCTGAGGCACGCCCGCCTTCACCGCCGCAGTATTCAAAACTTGATAAAGAGCGCGATTGGAATATAGAGCCTCACTACCACCCTTTAAAATCACACTATTGCCGGATTTGAGGCAAAGCGCCATGCAATCGGCCGTCACGTTGGGACGCGATTCATAGATAATTAAAATCACGCCGATCGGCACGCTCATTTTTTTGATCACAAGACCGTTTGGTCTTTTCTTTTTGGAAATTTCACGACCCACCGGATCCGGAAGCGACGCGATCAGCCGGATCGAATCGGCAATTTGTTTGATTTTTTTGGAATCCAATACCAGGCGCCCGATCAAACTTTTGGCCATGCCTTTTTTCTCGGCCGCCTCAATGTCTTTGGTATTTTCTTGGATTAGCAGGGCTTCATTTTTAAGAACCGCCGCGGCCATGGCTTTTAAGGCGGCATTTTTCTTATCGGTGGATAAAACCGAAAGGGGCGTCCACGCTTTTTTAGCGTTTTGGGCTATTTGGTGATATGCGTCAGAAAGTGCGTGATCCAATTTTTCTTAACCTCACCTTTTTTGTTGCGGGCTAAAAATAAAGTGCCGATGTCTTCGCCGTTAAAAATTTTTTTGAGCACTTCTTTCTCGCGGCCTCCCGCCAAAAACACCGGGATCCCCGAATCCACACTCATGCGGATGGATTTCAGTTTTGAATTCATGCCGCCGACCGTGAAAGAATTTTTTTTGTCCTTCACATGAGAAAAAATCGCGTCGTTCATCTCTTCCACCACCGCCATACGCGACTGGGACTCGCCGCGCTTGCCGTTTTTATACAAGCCGTTGGTGTCCGACAAAATTACCTGCGCGTCCGCCTCGATTAAAATCGCCAAAAGACTGGAAAGACGATCATTGTCGCCGAAACGGATTTCGTCCGTGGCGACGGTGTCGTTTTCATTGATAATCGGCACCAAACCCCACTTTTGAATTTCTTTGAGCGTGCGTTTGGCATTCATGAAACGTTTTTCATTGGCCAAATCATCCCAGGTCAAAAGCACCTGCGCCGTGGAAAAACCCAGCTTTGAAAAAGCCTCTTCATAGCACTGCATAAGATAGCGTTGACCCACCGCCGCCGCGCCCTGCAAGCCTTCGATTGTTTTCGGACGCGTCTTCATTTTAAGAATCGTCATCCCCGCTCCGATCGCCCCAGAACTCACCACGGAAACGCGCGCGCCCTTCTTTAAGAACGCGCTGATCTGACGGCTCAAATCATGCACAATCTGCCGGTCAAATTTCCCGTTTTTAGTGAGAACGGAAGTACCGACTTTGACGACGATATTTTTAAATTTTCCGGGTAAACGGCGTTTCATACTTCTTCGTCCTTGGCATCCCTGATTTTTCTAAGACGGTTGAGGAGAGGCTTCAGCCCTTCCCCCGTCACCGCCGAAATTGGATAAATCTCTTTCTTGATTTTACGTTTAAATTTCTTCAAATTCTCGGCCGCTTCCGGCACATCCATTTTATTGGCAACCAAAATCTCTTTTTTCTCGGACAAAATTTTAGAATAACTTTCAAGCTCCTTCCGAAGCCCATAATAATCGTCGATGGGGTTGCGTCCGTCCACCGCCGCGAAATCAATTAAGTGAAGCAAACTGCGCGTGCGTTCCACATGTTTCAAAAATTCAAGACCCAGCCCGCGGCCTTCATGCGCGCCTTCGATAATGCCCGGAATGTCCGCCAGCACCATCGACTCGGAGTCCTCAAATTTTACCACACCCAGGATAGGGCTTTTAGTAGTAAAAGGATAGGAGGCGATCTTGGATTTGGCGTTGGAAAGCCTTGAAATCAAGGTCGATTTTCCCGCGTTGGGAAATCCCACAAGCCCCACATCCGCGATCAATTTTAAACGTAAAAGAATTTCTTTGGCCTCTCCCGGCTCGCCTTGAGTCGCGTCATTGCGCTTGTCATTGCCTTTTCCGGCCGCTCCGCCTTTGCACACTAAAATCCGCGCGCCGACACGATCTAAATCTTTTAAAAACTCACCGGTCTTATGATCAATGATTTCCGTGCCGGGAGGCACGAGCAACACCACGTCCGCGCCCATCGCTCCGGTTTTATTACTGCTGGAACCATTGGCGCCCTTCTCCGCCTCAAAATGACGCGTCAGCTGAAAATCAAGAAGCGTATGAATATTTTGACTGGCCTCGATAATCACCGAACCGCCGTCCCCGCCATCCCCGCCGGTGGCACGAAAATGCCCTGGCCGGCTGCGATCAAGGCTATGACAGCCTTTTCCGCCCGGACCCGCGGTACAAACAATGACAGCTTCATCAACAAACATGCGTTAAATCCCTATGTAAAAGCAATCGCGCGGACCGGTTTCCCAATCCGCGCGATCTAGTTTAATTTCTTTTAATGCGATTACGACTTAGTCTCGGTGGGAATAATATTGACTCGATACGAAGGCTTGAAATTCACCACTCCATCTCTCAACGCAAAAAGGGTGTAATCCCGGCCTTGTTTCACAAAAAGACCCGGCTCAAACTTGCTGCCTTTTTGGCGGATAATAATACTGCCGGCCGTCACCAACTCACCTGCAAACCGTTTGACACCGCGGCGCTTTGACTGTGAATCGCGGCCGTTTTTAGAAGACCCTAGACCTTTTTTAGTTGCCATGATGTATCGCCTTGATTTTGACCTTCAAATATTTTTGGCGGTGACCCCTTTTGGTCGCCGATTTCTCGCGACGGATGTACTTAAAGGAGATCTTCTTCGGCCCTTTAACCTCGCCCAATACATCGGCCTCACAGTAGGCGCCCTTCACAAAAGGCTGGCCGATCTGCAAGTCGCTGTCTTTGGAGATTAAAAGCACGCTGTCGAGCTTGACGGTCTTGCTTTTTCCGATATCAAGACGCTCAATTTCCAGCTCGTCGCCGGCTTTTACCTTATATTGCTTTCCACCCGTCTGAATGATTGCAAACATAGTCTGAGGAAGTTACCATAGCCTTTTACGCTTGTCAAGAATTCTCTTGATTTTAATTTCCTCGACGTGAATATGGGAGTCCCCTACGAGGTTTACGCGGGCATGCGTTTGATCCGCGATAGACCGCACCGCCTTCATCCCGTCACGGTTGAGCACGTCCACCACGTCCGGATACACGGTTAATTCCACATGCTCATTGCGCGTGCTCTTCAAAAACAGCGAAAGCTTTTGAAGCGCGTCGGAAGCAATGGTTTCCTTGGACTTCACAATGCCCTTTCCTTGGCAATAAGGACATTGCTGGGTCGAGGCGCCTTCGAGACTTTTGCGCATGCGTTGACGCGTCATTTCCACCAGTCCCAATTGGGACAAATTCAAGAAACTGGTCTTGGCGCGATCGTGCTTCAGCGAATCTTCAAGGATTTTGAGCACCGAACGCCGGTGATCAGATTTCTCCATGTCGATGAAATCAATGATGATAATGCCGCCCAAATCCCTCAAACGGATCTGCTTGGCGATCTCGCGAGCCGCCTCGCAATTGGTGCGAAACGCGGTTTCCTCGAGATTGCGCGTGCCGGTAAATTTCCCGGTATTCACGTCAATGGCAACCAACGCTTCGGTTTGTTCAATAACGATATGGCCGCCACTTTTAAGCGAAGCGCGGGGCTCATAGATTTTTTCAATCTCACGCTGAATGCCATGCGCGGCAAAAAGCGAAATATCCCCGTGATACAGCGCGAGTTTACTGCGCAAATTAGGAACCGCCGCGCGCATAAAACGATCCACGCGTTTAAATTCCTCACGGTCATTGACAATGATTTTATCGAAATTCTCGGTGAGCACATCGCGCACCATGCGTATCACCAGCCCATATTCTTCATGCACGAGTGTCGGCGCTTTTTTCATCGCACAGCGGCGCTGAATCAGTTTCCACTGATGAATCAAAAAGCGGATATCCCGCTCCAACACCTTGGCTTCACAGCCCCACGCGGCCGTACGCACAATCAAACCAGTATCCTTGGGCAGGTTAACACTCTTAATGATCTGACGAATCCGCTCACGTTCTTTGCGGTCATCAATGCGCTTGGAAATCCCGACATGCGGGTGATGCGGCATAAATACCACAAAACGGCCGGCTAGCGAGACCTGGCAGGTCAGACGAGCGCCCTTGGTGCCAAAAGGCTCTTTGACCACCTGAACCAGCACTTCCTGATCCTTCTTCAAAATGTCCTGAATCTGCGGAATAGGCTCTTTCTTCTCACGGTGATCCCGGCGGCCATGATGATGGCCGTGTTGAGGCGCATGCCCATTGGCAGGCGCGGCAACCGCCGCCTCCGGTTTGGTGTCTCCATCGGAAAAATCAGCGTCTTCCGTGTCAAAACCCAACCCGCCCTGTCCCACCACATCCGTCACGTACAAAAAGCCGTTTTTCTCAAGGCCAATATCGATAAACGCCGCGCCAATACCCGGCACAATCGAACTCACCTTGCCTTTGAAAATCGAGCCCACGAGCTGCTTATCGCTCTGACGCTCGACATAAAACTCCTCCAGACGGTTGTCTTCGACAATCGCCACCTTTTTGGATTGAAACTCTAAATGAACCAATATCTCTTTTTTCATATTTCCTCTTATTTTTTATCAATAAAAAACGGACTTGTGAAAGACCCTTTCGGATCCTCAAAAAGCCCGTATTAATAAGTATTTTAAATTTTAAAAATTAAAAACCGAATTACAGCTTACGATGCGACTGCGGAGGATTTTTATCGTCCAACACGGTCACAGTCATAAAAAACAACAGATCGGTTTTTGTCACTGTCTTATCTTTAAAACTAAAAAGCTTGCTTAATAACGGCAAATCGCCCAAAATTGGCACTTTCGTTACATTGTTTGACTTATCTTCTTTAATCAATCCTCCGATTGCAATGGTTTGTCCACTTCGAATGCGAACACGCGTCGAGGCTTCACGGGTTGTAAAGTGCGGCGCGGTAATTTCTTTTGTTAACTGGTCATATCCCAAAAGCGTGGTGATTTCCGGATGGACACTCACCACAATTTCATTAGCGGAATTCACTTGCGGGGTCACCGAAAGCTTAATCCCCAAATCCTTGTCTTCATAACCGGTGATTTCCATCACGCCGGTCGTCGAATTTCTTTCAAACGTAGGAATTGCGATCACTTCGCCCACCAGAATTTTCGCTTCCTGGTTATTCAGCGTCGTGATATGCGGCTCGGAAAGAATTTTAGAGTCATTGCGCTCTTGTATCATGTGCAAGATAGCTTGAAACTCTGAAAAATCCACCGATCCAAACTTAAAGTCTGTCTTATCCGCCACAGGAAATGTGGCTTGAAACGCATCACCCACCCCCGCGCCAAAGACCGGAAAGTCATTGGTGGTCGAGGAAATCGCCGTGGCTCCGTCAGAAACCGTCGAAGTGGCACCTCGACCCGGAGGCAAAACAGATCTTAGTAAATTATTTCCGACATGGGTCACGGAGGGAAACGGCGCGCTGATGGGTCGCGAAGACCCGGTGACAGCCGCCTTCACATTCCATTTGATGCCGATTTTATCGGAATCACCCAGCGTCGTTTCAATGATCTTGGCCTCAATCAGAACCTGGGGAATGGTCAAATCCAAACGCTCGATCACTGTTTTGGCATTTTGAAGCGCGGTGGGAATGTCCGTCACGATCAGCGTGTTGGAACGCGAATCAGAACGCACCTTGCCGCGCTCGCTTAAAACATCTTTTACTGATTTTTCAACCTCGGACGCGACAGAATAATTCAATGAAAAAACTTCGGTCGATAATTCTTCGCGGCGCAGATTTTCAAGAGTCGCCACCCGAATCACATTGCCGTCACGATCATACGCGTACCCATAAGTCTTGAGCACCATATCCAGTGCTTTTTCCCAGGGCACATCCACCAAGCGCATCGTCACACTGCCTGTCACATCTTTCCCTGCCACAATATTCACACCGCTCTTATACGACAAAATACGGAGAACGTTTTGAATGTCCGCGTCTTTAAAATCAATGGTGACATTTCCGGGAGCGGAAACTTCTCCACCGGCGATGCTGGGCTCCGCAGGGGCGGAATCCGTTGAAGCGGTCGAGGCAGTCGCCTCAGAACTGCTAGGCGCCGGATCTGACGCGGCCGGAGCCGGATCCGTGGAAGTGGTTGGTTGAGGCGCATCCTCTGCCCAAGCCAATGCCAGAGGCGTTAGACTCAAAAATAAAAATAAAATTCTAAGAATTCGCACGATTTTTATCTCTATTTTCATCTTGATACATGGCTTTATAACCTTCGACTCCGTTCACAGAAAAAATAGCGCCATCCGGCTTGATTTTAACAACTTTCACACTGCCCAGCTCTTCGCCTTCTCGTAAAACCGAACCATTGGCGATCACGACAGAGCCTTTCTTAGAATCGTAAATAATTCCCTCGATGGAGATCTCATCAAGAGTCTCGACGCCCACCAAACCCGCCGCCACTCGGGAAGTCATGGTAATCAACTGCACAAAAGGATCTCTTTTGCCTTTCGCGCTATAGAGCGTCTGCTCGGAAGCCGCGGCGTTAAAAATATCCAAAAAAATCATACCAAATGCCACTGGAAGAATCCATAAAAACAATTGAAATCGCCCGGGACGGCGCGTCATAGCTTGGCTTCCTTCCGGTACGTTTCTACAATCAACTCAACCAAGTGGCGTTTTTCATCCATCGGGTTGGTCGAAATTTTAATGTCTTTCACGCGGAAAAAGGTCTGCCCGCTTTCCAAACGCCCTAAAAACGCGCCAAACTCATGCGTGCCGGCCAGCGCGCTGATCTGGATCGGTACCGACGAATAATTTTTACTCTCAGAAACCACCGGTAAATCGATGGGCTTTAGCGAAGTGATTTTCAAAGACGATTCATTGGCTAACTTGGATAAATTTTCAAGAAGCGCCGGAACCTCATCCGCGGCCACAAACGCTTTTTGCTTGGTTTCAAGCTCGGCAACCGCCTTCTCCCACTTTTGGTGAATCACGACTTTATTTTTTTTATCTTCTTGGAGAGTTTTTGATTCCGTCCCCAGCGCCGACAACTGAGGCAGGTTTTGACTGACTATTTTTATGAGCGGCTGAACAAAAATCATCACGTCTAACGCGAAAATAAAAAAACCAGCCAGCGCCAGAATCATCACTTTTTCACGCGGATTGCGACTATTCAAAAATCCCGCGGCCACATTGATCTTGGCCTTAATAAAAGAGTCGATTTGTTTGGGAAGTTTTATTTTCATAACTTGCCCTGCTTAAACTTGGCATTCACCACAAAATCGTAGACATCAAACTCTTTGACTTTTCTCTGAGACATCGTGGATAGATCGATGTCTGAGAAAAGATCATGAAAAATAGCGTTGTTCTTGAGCTGTTTCAAAAACAGCCCCACAAAAGCGGTTTCTTGTCCGGCACCCACCACACTCCCCTCCAAGTTCAAAGTCCAGAGGGACTGTTTGATTTGTGCGGGAGGCTTGGGCTTCTCTTCATCTTTTTTATTTTTTTCCTTGGAAGATTTTTCTTTGTCTTTGGATTTTTCTTTTTCCTTGGACTTTTCTTTCTCTTTAGATTTTTTATCCGCCGCTTTCGCTTCCGCGTCTTTCGGAGCGGGCTTGGCCACTGTCACGATTTCTTCAGTCACCGAAAGCGTTCTCAGCCACACGCCCTTACTCATCGAGTTCGAAAGCGCGCTTAAAAGCGAACTCCAGTAAAACTTACGATCCGTAAGGGTCTGGATATCTTTTAAACGAATTTGAATCGACGCCGCCTCGGCTTTTTCACGGGCAATCGAGGCTGTTTCTTTCTTCAGAGACTCAATGGTTTTTTTAAGCCGCGTGGTTTCAAATTGAGAATAAAAAGCCCAGGCCGCCAGGAGAATCTGGAGTCCGACGATAATCGAACCGGCGATGATCGCAATGCGCTTGATGGGGATTTCAGGAAGTGTGATTCGAACGGTTTCTTTGCGTCGAAGGTCTTCCGGTAAAAGATTAATTTCGATCATTTTTTCTTTCCGGTGTCTCTGAGAACCATTCCGAAGGCGACATTGAGCTCCGCGGAATGTTCCGCCAAATATTTTTGATCCATCTGTCCGAAAATTTCCATTTTCTTCGTATTGTCCCAGAGCGCGACTTGTTTTCCGAGCTCTTTGGACAAAATCTCAGCCGCTTGCACGGATAAAGCCCCGCCGCCGCTCATCCAAATTTGATGGAGTTCTTCACCGGATTCATTTTCAAAATAATCAATGGAGTGACTAAGCTCACTGACCAATTGCTCAAAACCGCGCTCTGTCGCTTCCTTGAGAGAATCTGCGACCGCCGGATCTTTTTCTGTTTTTAATTGATCCGCTTCTGCGTCCGCGACCCCTTTTATTTCGGCCAGCGCTTTCGTCACACTGTACCCGCCCAACGGAATCTCACGCACAAAAAAAGGTTGTTTTCCCTGAATGATCGCGAAGGAGCTGACTTGATGACCAATATTCAAAAGTCCGTAGGTTCTGTCTTTTTGCTGTTCATCTCCCAACATCTCAAAAGCATTGATCAAACAAAAAATATCAACATCGATCAGTTCCGGATGGATATTGAGTTCCGACAACACCTTTAGCCGATCTTGAATAAAGTCTTTTTTGGCAGCCACGAGCAAAACATTCATCAATTTTTTCTCATCGTCCCGGTTTAAAATCTGAAAATCCAGGACACAGTCATCAATCGGAAAAGGAATGTGGCTTTCCGCTTCGAAACGGATCGCGCCTTTGAGTTCCGCGGGCGTCATGATGGGCAACGAGATGCGTCTAATGAGGAGCGAGGAACCGGAAACAGAAATGCGCAGACGTTTGGTAGCCGTCATGGGCTCCATCATGACTTTCAAAACTTCTGCCCAACCTTTAGCGGTGTTGTCAGGAACCGGGAGAATGGAGACTCGGTGAAGCTTGATACTTCCGTCACCGTGTGTGATTTCGACGCATTTGACTGAATGGCTACCAATATCAAGACCGACAGCCGTGATTGTTTTGGCAGATTTAGAGGATTGCGCCATTCCGCTTTCTAAGACTGATTAAAATTAATTAGTTTTGCACTCTAAATATAAGAGCCGATGAGTTTTAGTATATAACGATGAGGGATGAAACGCAACAAAACGAAAACCCCTGTCTTTTGGACAGGGGTTTAAGTTCTTTATTTTTTTATTGATTAAAGCGTATGTCCATCCACGTCGCAAGTCGGAGGGGTTCCGATAGCTTCAACGGAATACGATCCATCCGCAGGGCAAGTCGGCATCGCTCCACCCTTAAGATAGGTTTTGACTTCGTCTTCGGTTGGCTCGGCATCATCCGCCGCGTTGGTTTCGAGCGCCCACTGTTCTTTGGCCGCATCAATTAAACGCAGGTTGTTGATACAAGCACTCGTGCGAGCGTTGGTTCTGGCGTTTACAAAGTTCGGAACCGCAATCGCCGCCAATAAGCCGATAATCGCGACTACGATCATGATTTCAACGAGTGTAAAACCCGCTGCTTTTTTGAGTGTCTTCATGGAAGCATCTCCTTGGTTATGACCGGCCTTTAGGGTCGATCTTTGAGTGACTTCCTGAGCTGGCTTGGCGGCTTGAGGGATGGTTAGGTATTTATGATTGCTTCCTACATTTACCCATCATTTTCAAGACTTATCAAGTCTTATCAGGAATAACTACTACTAGACAAAGAATAGCATATGTACTTAGTTTTGTCAAATAATACTTTTTATTTATTAACCAGGGATGAGATCTGGAATATAGGCATAAACATGCAAATAACGATGCCGCCTATGACAATTCCTAGAAAAGCGATAACCAGAGGTTCAATCAAGCTGGTAATACCCGCCACAGCGGCATCCACCTGATCATCATAGAAGTCGGCGATCTTAGAAAGCATCTTTTCAAGCTCTCCGGTCTGTTCCCCCACCGAGATCATGCGCACCACCAGGGGCGGGAAAACCTTGGCTTTCGCCAGAGGCGTGGTGATGTTTTGCCCTTCTCGGATGCTGACACGAACCTTTTCCACCGCGTTTTCGATCACGCAGTTTCCGGCCGTCTTTCCGACGATTTCAAGCGCCCCCAAAATCGGGACACCGCTTTTAACCAAGGTCGACAGCGTTCTACAAAATTTGCTCACCGCCACTTTTTGAATAATGATGCCAAAGATGGGAACTTTGAGTTTAAAGTTGTCAAAAACAAGCGTGCCACGCTCCGTTTTCAAAAATTTTAAAAATGAGAAATGCCGATGATAACGGCCGGCATCCAAATCCAAATACTCCCGATGAGTCCATCACTCACAAAGATTAGAATACGCGTCGGCAAAGGCAATTCACTGCCAAAGTCCGCAAAAATTCCTTTAAACACCGGCACGACTTTAAGCATCAAGACCAGCGTGATACACACGGCCATGAGCGACACGACGATCGGATAAACCATCGCGGACTTCACCTTGCGCGCCAAGGAATCCGTCTTTTCCATATAAGACGCCAAACGTTCCATGATATCGTCGAGTGATCCGCTTTGTTCTCCCGCCTTGACCATGTTGACAAATAATGGCGAAAAAGCTCTGGGGTGCTTGGCAAGCGCGTCACAAAATGTGGTGCCGGTCGAAACATCTTTTTTGACATCACTGATAATTTTTTTGAAACCGGGATTTTCAATTTGTTCGTTTAAAATTTCAAGCGCCTGAACCAGCGGAATACCGCTATCGATCATCGTCGCCAACTGCCTTGAAAAAAGCACCAACTCCCCTAGCTTGATCTTACTGCCAAACTTCGCCCCCCAAGAAATACCCTCTTTCTTTCTTTCCACCTTCACTGAAATCACAAAAAGCTCCTGCTTACGCAAAAGATCGACCAATGCTTTTTCTTCGGAGGCTTCGGCGGTACCGCTGATATTGCGGCCGGTTTTGTCTTTAGCGACGTATCGAAAATTAGGCATTATTCATCCTCCGTGGTCAAACGAAGCACTTCATCCAGCGTTGTCAATCCCGCACAAAATTTTTTGACCGCGTCGTCACGGAGTGTGGTCATGCCATTTTTCACGGCATAATTTTTGATTTCAAAAGAAGAGGCTCGGCTGACCACCATGTCACGAATATTGTCATCCACCGTGAGCGTCTCCAGAACCGCCATTCTTCCTTTGTAGCCGGTTTGATTGCATTTTTCACAACCCTTCCCTTTAATGAAATTACGGTCTTTGGGATCGGGAACGATTTTATCCAAAGGAATCCCGGCTTTCTCAAATACTTCTTTGGGAATTTCGACCTTCGTTTTGCAATTGGCGCAGATTTTCCGGCAAAGGCGTTGAGCCGCCACCATCACGACGCTCGAAGCAATCAAAAAAGGCTCCACATGCATGTCCGCCAGACGTGTCATGGCACCGGCCGCATCATTGGTGTGAAGTGTACTTAAGACAATCTGACCCGTCAGAGAAGCCTTGATCGCAATATCCGCTGTTTCGCCGTCACGGATTTCACCCACCATCACCACATCCGGACTTTGACGCAAAATAGCGCGCAGTCCGCTGGCGAAATCAAGCCCGACTTCCGGCTTGGCGTGAATCTGTGTGATTCCCTTCACCTGGTATTCAATCGGGTCTTCAATGGTGATGATGTTTCGCTCCGGAGTATTGAGCTGATTCAAAATAGAGTAAAGCGTGGTCGATTTACCGCTACCGGTAGGGCCGGTAATAAGAATCATTCCGAATGGTTTGGCAACGGCGGTTTTAAAAGCATTGAGTGTTTCCGGCAAAAATCCCAAGTGATCCAAGCCAAAACTAATCGCGCTTTTGTCCAAAAGACGCATGACCACTTTTCCGCCAAAATACACGGGTAGAATCGACACGCGAAAATCGACTTCTTTATTATCCAACTTGATTTTAAAGCGACCGTCCTGAGGGATGCGGCTTTCGGTGATGTCTAAGCGGGATAAAATTTTAAGACGCGTCAACACCGCGCTTTGATTGCTCTTAGGAATGGTGAACGCCTCTTGGAGTGCGCCATCCACACGATAACGCACGCGCACGCGGTCTTCGAAAGGCTCGATATGAATATCAGAGGCTCTTTTTTTCAAAGCCTCGCGAAGCAAAAGATCGACGATTTTAACAACCGGGGCTCCGGCACTATCCTGTTTCCCGACAGTCGCGACATCCGAGTCCTCCTCATCTTTGACCATCTCTAAATCTTCCGTGGAATTTCCCAGCGCACCGACCATGGTTTCGATGCTCTCTGTTTCGGTCACGTACACGCGATCCAAAGCCTCCTGTACATCTTTTTCAGTGCACAGCACGCACTCCACCTTGGCCTTTGTCAAAATAGCGATATCATCAATTGCGATCACATTAAACGGATCCGCCATGGCGACCGTCAGTGTGTTGCCAATTCTTGAGATAGGAACGATTTGATGTTTGCGAGCCATTTTTTCGGGAACCGCTTTGGCGATGTCGGGGCTGATTTTGTATTTGGTTAAATTTAAAAAGGGAACCTTGAGCTCCACGCTCAAAAGAGACATGAGTTCTTTTTCGCTGATCAAACCCATCCGAACCAACACATCCCTGAGTTTACCGCTATTGTCCTTGGCGTATTCCGAAAGCGCTTTTTGAATATCCGCTTCGCTGATGCGCTTGGTTTCTTTTAAAATTTCAATGATGCGTTCGCTTAAATTTCTCATTTAATAGCTCCCGAAGCGTCCTCATCGCGAGCTGTCACGCGCATCACTTCTTCGGCGGTCGTGACTCCCTGCAAAATTTTAGCGATCCCATTTTCGCGCAAGGTTTTCATGCCCTCGGCACGTCCCGCCCGCTTCAACTCATACTCCTGGGCACTTTTTAAAATCATCGATTTGATTTGCGGACTCAAAACAAGCGCCTCCAGCAAAACCGCGCGACCCGTATATCCTTTTTGGCCGCAAACCTCACAGCCTTTTCCGCGATAAAATTGAGGCGTCTTTCCTTTTAAATGCGCTTCGGTGATTCCAAGTTGTTTTAAAAGTTCTTTTGAAGGCTCATAAGCCTCACGGCATTTCAAACAGACTTTTCGAACCAAACGTTGGGAGCCCGCCAGAAGAACGCTTGAAGTGATCAAGAAAGGTTCGATGCCCATATTCACTAAACGTGTTACAGCCCCCGCCGCGGTCGTGGCGTGAAGCGTGCTTAAAACCAAATGTCCCGTCAAAGCGGCCTTGATCGCCACGTCCGCCGTTTCGCCGTCACGAACTTCTCCCACCATGATGATGTCCGGATCTTGACGCAAAATAGAACGAAGCGCGGCCGCGAAAGTCAGATTGACTTCCGAGCGAATAGGCACCTGATTGACTCCATCAATCTGAAATTCCACCGGGTCTTCCACGGTCACGATATTTTTTTCAGGGTCATCCAAAAGTTTTAAAACCGAGTAAAGCGTCGTGGTTTTTCCGGAACCGGTAGGGCCGCAAATCGTGATCATTCCATGCGGATGTTGGGACGCTTTTCGAAGCGCCTCTAGCGGCTCCGGCTCAAATCCCAATTTTTCAATGTCGAGTCGCGCCTGACTTTTATCTAAGATACGCATCACGACTTTTTCGCCGAAATACGTGGGCAGTACCGACACACGAAAATCCACATACTTGTCTTTGATTTTAATTTTAAAACGACCATCCTGCGGAATGCGATGCTCGGCGATATCTAAGTTGGAAATAACTTTGATTCTCGAAACAACGCCGGCGTGCATGCTGCGCCCCGTGACCACCCCTTCCTGTAGCAAACCGTCCACACGAAAACGGACACGAAGCGTCGTTTCTTCGGGCTCCACAAAAATATCGCTGGAGCGACGCTTTACCCCCTCGATTAAAATTGAGTTGGTAAGCTTCACCACGGGTTCTTCTTCGGTGAGCCTCAAAAGATCCTGGCTGTTTCCGGTATCGACCCCCGTCGACCCGTCTTGAATCTCAATGCCAGATTCGTAAGACATGTCCTTCATCACATCTTTGATGGCTTGACTGACATTTTCGCCGTAATACTGCTCAATCGCATCTTTAATGTCTTTGTCGATAGCCAGCGCCGGTTGAATATTCATCCCGGCGGCACGGCGCATGTCATCGATGGCATGCACATTCATGGGATCGGACATCGCAACTGTCAGCGTGGATCCGGAAACAGAAACGGGTATTAAGCAATAATGTTCCGCAACTTTTTTAGGAATTTTTGCGATTGCTTCCGGCTCCACTTTGTAGCGAGCCAAATGAACGGCCGGGATCGAAAGCTCCAGACTCAATACCTCCAAGAGCGAATCCTTGGAAATAAATCCCATACTGACCAGAAGCTCACCGAGACGCTCTTTTTTTTCTTTTTGAGCTTTGAGCGCTTCGGCCAATTGATCCGGCGTGACAAGTTTTTTCTCGACTAGGATGGATCCGATGCGGTCTCTTAAGGAACCGGGTTTCATATTTTGTAAGACCTCTTAATGGCGTCATTGACGTCCGTGGCTGTCGTCACGAACACCTGCACTTTAAAATGAGTTAACATTTCAATATCTTCCACCGCTTCTCTGTTTAAAGGATTGGACATCGCTACTGTCAAAATACTGCCCACCTTATCCACGGCGATCAGCCCGTACTGCCGAGCCACATGCTCGGGAACAATCTTGGAAACATCCGAATCAATCTCATAGCCGGCCAAAGGCAAATACGGAAACCCATATTGCGCGGTAAGCGCCTGAGCGATTGATTCTTCATTTGTAAATCCGAGCGCAACGAGCACCTGGCCAATGAGCCCCCCTCTTTCCTTCTGAACCCGGAGCGCTTCTTCCAGATTCTCGGGTGTAATTACCTTGCTTTCAATTAGTAGCTCTCCCAATTGCTTGGGAACCAATTTTTTCATCGATTTCCTGAATGTTGCTTTTTTTCATTTCTTATCGAGCCGACAATAACAAACGCTCCAACTCCATCACATCGGAAGAGCGGAGTATCGCGTTCTCTTTGGAAATTTTCTTGGTTTTCACCAATTCCGCCAAGCTCATATTCAATGTCTTCATGCCTTCTTTTTGACCCATCTGTATCGCGGAATACACCTGATGCGATTTGGAATCCCGAATCAGAGAGCGGATCGCGTGATTGGCGAGTAAAATCTCAGCCGCCAAAGCCAACCCGCCACCCTCTCGGGGAATCAATTGCTGACAGATGACCGCTTGAAGCACGAAAGAAAACTGAATGCGCACCTGCTGCTGTTGATGCGCTGGAAAAACGTCGATGATGCGGTTGATCGACTGAACCGCGTCCGGCGTGTGCAGTGTCGCGAAAACCAAGTGACCTGTTTCCGCAGCGGTCAGTGCCAATTCAATCGTTTCCAAATCTCTCATTTCACCCACCATAATCACATCCGGATCCTGACGCAGCACATGCTTCAGCGCCTGATTAAAACTATGCGTATCCGCGCCAACTTCACGTTGGGCGATCACTGATTTTTTATTGGTATACACAATTTCAATGGGGTCTTCGATGGTGATGATGTGACAAGCGTCATGCTGATTGATGTGATCGATCATCGCCGAAAGTGTCGTCGTTTTTCCGCTGACGGTGGCGCCAGTCACAAGAATCAAGCCGCTGGGCTTGGACACCAATTGATCCGCGATCGAAACCGGAAAATCAATCTGTTCAAAGGTAGGAGGATTGTTCGGTA
>JAHFFN010000053.1 GCA_023247915.1 Candidatus Omnitrophota bacterium | reverse complement strand
CCGAGAATAAGCGAGAAAGAGGAAATGGAAAGTATGACGAAGGATGAGTTGTATGCGGATCGCGAAGGGCATTTAAAGCTTTTGAGAGATTCTGCAGCCGCCCTTCAACAATCCAGACCCACTCTTTCGGTAGATCTGACGGAAATGGCCAACCGAAAAGAAAAGTGGATCACAAAGAAGTACAAAGAAGAAGCTCGCGAGAGAGAAAAAACAAATCGCGGCTAAATACTAGACCCCATCCCAGGGGACAAGTTTAGAGCTAGTAGCGGGTGGCAAGCTTTGCCGTAGGAGGGCGTTGATACGGTAACAAGCGTCCCGACGAAGGCAAAGCTTGCCACACGCCGCCCGATAACGCATCCCTCCGGTTAATCGTAAAAATAGTTAGAAAATAGTTGAAAGGAAAAACGACCCCTTGACGTCTTGTATAGCAAGGTGTGGGCAGTATTTTCAGCTTGAAAAGATAACTTTTAGGTTATATACTTGTGATGGATATAAGACTAAACGACGAAGTAAAAGTGTACATCAAGAGCTTGTCGAGTATGAGTGAGAAGGCTCAGATTGCCCAGTATCTGGATCGGCAGGCAGAGTTGGGGTATCGGCTCAAGGAACCAGTTTCTAAAGTGCTGAGAGATGGCATTAACGAGCTTAGGCCAGGTTCACACAGACTATTATTTTTCTATGATCAAAAAGAGATGGTGATGATTCATCCATTTAGAAAAAAGACACGACGGACACCTGATCGCGAGATAGACGCAGCGATTCGCAAAAGAAATACTTGGAGACGGTATGAGTAAGTGGCATGATTTTAAAAAGGAACTTAATTTACCCAAGGAAGAGCTCCTGTTGGCCGAGGTGAAGCTTGGGCTGTCCGAAATGATTTACGATCTTAGAAAATCAAAAAAGATGAGTCAAAAAGAGTTGGGGCGTGCGATTGGAGTAAGCCAACCGTACATTGCCAAAATCGAAGATGGTGAAGAAAATCTTACACTAGAAACCATCGTCAAGCTTTTGGCTGCGCTTAATACGTGTCTTGAATTAAAACCCGAAAAACGGGATAAACATGGCTCGGTTCTCCATTTTCTAAAATTGAAAGCGGCTTAGCAAAAACTGGACGATGTCTCGTGGGTTTTATGGGGGGATTATGAAAAGAAGCAGAATGTGGGCATGGGCTTTGATTATTTTTGGTGCGGTGTTTTATGCAATCTATCTATCGCTTGCATCGAACATTCGATGAGTCGGACGCCGTCCCGCGGGGGCATTAGCGTAAAATGAAATCAAGCTTTGTCGATTATGTGGTTGAGGATCTTTTGAATGGGATCGAGGGCATTCGCGCCAAGGCGATGTTTGGTGGGTATGGGATTTACAAGAATGATACGATTTTCGGGATTATTGTGGACGAGGAGCTTTATTATAAAGTCGATGACTCCAATCGCCGCGATTATGAGAAATATAAATCTGAGCCGTTTCAGTATACCGCTAAGGACAACAAGAAAGTATCCATGTCTTACTGGAAACTGCCTTCCGAGGTGATGGACGATCGCGAACAGCTCCAAGAATGGACTCTGTGCTCGATTAAGATCAATTCTAAGTCTAAGAAGGCGCGTAAGTCATAAAACGGACGCCATCTCGCGGGGAGAGGTTAAGAGCTTTATGATCACAAAATTAGTTGGCGGTTTCTCCATTTTATGGGGAATATTTTGGGCGGTGAAGCCGGCGGTTTTAAGAGATAAATTAATTTTCAAGACCGGGCATTATTTATTTTGGCTGATGATGGGAGCATTTGTTTATCCTTTGATTCATTTTTTTGGAAAAACGGTTGGCGTGGCGGGCACGGCGGCTTTTCTTGGGGCATTTTGGGCGCTGGTGAAATTGATGAAAACAACACTCAGAGAAACATTCAATCGAGTTCCGCTTATCGCTTTTCGAGTGATAGGATTTTTAAATATCGTAACCGGCAGCGCCTTGATTTGGTGGCCTAGACCATGATTCTTCGGACTCGAAAAATTATCTTCATTTTTCTCTTACTTTTTTCCTCCACTAGTTTTGCTGCGGATGAATTACCGAAGTTCGCGGGATCCGTCAGCGATTATGCCCAAGTTATTTCCCCTTCTTATAAATCTAAAATCACTTCGGCTATCCAGGAATTAGAATCCAAGACATCTGCCGAGATTGTCGTGGTTACTTGTCCGTCGATTGCGCCGTACAGCGAGGCGGATTATGCGCAAATGCTTTTCGACAAATGGAAAATCGGCAAGAAGGGAAAAGACAACGGCGTTCTGATTCTTTTGGCGGTGAAGGAGAGGCGCTGGCGCATTCATACCGGTTATGGGGTGGAAGGGGTGTTGACCGACGCGCTTTGTAGTCAGATTGGGCGCAACCGGATGGTGCCTTACTTTAAAGAAGGCAAATTTTCGGAGGGTCTTTACGAGGGTGTTGCAGCGTCTACGAATCTTATTGGCAAAGATGCCGGTGTCTCCTTAAAGCTTGAACGCGGTTTTAAACCAAAAGCGTCGCCGCAGAAAAAAGAAGGAGGATCTTTATTTTTGTATTGTTTCGCCTTCTTTTTCTTTCTGGTGTGGAATCTTCCTTGGCCGATGATTATCGGATTACCCGTATCGCTTATTTTTGGTTTGGCGATGTCTCAAACCGCTCCGCTAGCGTTTATTTTAGTGATGGCGGGATATATTTGTTCTATGGGTATTCGGTATTTGATTTGGTCAAAAGCCCCTCGTTCTAAGAGGGGAGCCTTTAAAAAAATTTTAATCCAGGGGTTTTCGGGGAAAGCTGGAAAATCCGGTGTTTTTGGAAATTGGGGTAGTGGTTCTGGCGGCAGTAGTGGTGGCGGTGGCGGTGGAGGTGGTTCCAGCGGCGGTGGTGGCGCTGGTGGTGGATTTTAATGAACTGTCCCCTAGTTTATATCCTTAAACATGTGCCCAATGAAGACGCGGGCACGATCAAAGATTATTTGAAGGTGCAGGCGATCCCGTTTGAAACAGTGGATCTATTTGATGGGCAGGCATTGCCTCAGGATTTGAGTCGGGTGCGGGCGGCGGTGATTTTGGGCGGGCCGATGAATGTTTATCAGGAAAAAGAATTTCCCTTTTTAAAAGAGGAAAATATTTTTATTCAACAGCTCATGGATAAAAATATTCCGATCCTAGGCGTTTGCTTGGGTGCTCAACTCATCGCGAAAGCCACGGGTGCCAAGGTGATGAAAGCGGCGGCAGAAGAGATTGGATGGGACACGCTACAACTGACCAGCGAGGCAGCTCAAGATCCTCTTTTTTCCACGATTGGAGCCAAAACATTAAAAGTTCTTCAGTGGCATGGCGACACCTTTGAACTTCCCAAAAATGCGGTGCATCTAGCCAAGAGCGCGATGGTTCCCCATCAGGCTTATCGCTTAAGAAACAACATCTATGGGTTTCAATTTCATATCGAGGTCAATCGCGCCATGGTCGAAGATTGGTTTAAAAGCCATACAGATTTGAAACAATTCCTAAAGGAATACGATCAATACGAGTCCAAATTAAAAAGTATTACCGAGCGATTTTATGAAATTTTTTTTAAAAGCGCTTCTCTATGAAAATTAACAAAGAATCGGATGAGACGCTGGTGATCAGCGAAGCAGGCTCAATGTTTGAGCGGCTTTTTATGAGTTGCGCGATTGTGTTCTCCGCGATCGCTATTTATCGATGGTTGCAATATCCGGACGCGTTTCATCGTGAAAATTTTCAAGGGGCTCTCGGCGGGGCGGCAACAGGTTTGGTGGGGTGGGTTGCTACTTTTGAGCGATCATTTTTTATGTTTGATCGTAAAGCCAGGGTGGTTCAGTGGCGTCGCCGGCGTAGTTTTGCATCAAAGTCTGGAAGCACTCCTTTTAGCGCTATTACTCAAGTCACCGCTAAAAGAATGATAGGCGACAACAAATATTATCCACAGCGTCGCGTGGCGATTCAAACTGCGTCCCAAGAGATTCCTTTGACGAGCATGTTCACCATTGATAATGACAATGAATGTGTGGAATTAGCCGACAAGATCAGAAAATTTATTTTATAACGCGTGTGCTAAAATATTAAAAAAGGAGGTTCCTATGCTCTGTTCCAAATGCAAATGTTGCACATCGATGTGGTGGTCGGGATTTTTTGGGTTGGCGGCGATCGGACATTTGTTGAGATTTGCAGCGCAGGTTCATGTCCAGCTGGGGAGCCGTACGGTGCCCATGCGTTTAAGTCTCGCGATTGCCGCGGCGGCAGGGCTTCTTTCATTTTTCCTCTACAAAAAAGGCTGTGGTTCTTGCGGTTGCTCTAGCAAGTAAGTCGTTAGCATGACGACGGAGAATAAGCAGGGGTTGGGCAAACAACGCATCGAGGCGCTAAGCGACAGTATTTTCGCGTTCGCGATGACTTTGTTGGTTTTGAATCTGAAGATTCCGGCCATTTCTCAGGCAATGATGACTCAAGGATTTTTAGGTCAGGCACTCGTGGAACTGTGGCCAAAATTTGTGAGTTTCATCATCAGCTTTTTAATTCTAGGTCTTTTCTGGATCGCTCATCACGGTTATTCTCATTTTCTCAAGCGCACGGATCGTTATTTTCTCTGGATCAATCTGCTATTTCTGATGCTCGTGGTTTTTGTGCCGTTTTCGGCGGATCTTTTGGGAGGTTATCCAAAGCATCGAATCTCCGCGATTGTTTACGGCTGTAATATCATGGCGTTGGGAATGACTCTGTATTGGCAGTGGGCGTATGCCACCAGCGGCCATCGTCTTGTCGGCAGTAATTTAGAGTTGGAACTCATCCGTAAAGGGAAGAAGCGTATTTTGATGGGAATTTGGGCGAACGCCTGTGCGGTATTGCTCGCTTTTGTGAATCCGACATTCAGTTTTATCCTCTATGTGCTATTTCCGATCGTCTATGTTCTCCCCAGCCATATCGATCATCATTGGACACATTCGCATGATTAATTTTCAGCATGATTTCTAAATTACCTAAATGGGTTTGGGCTGGTGCCGCCGTTCTTGCTTTTTCGGCGGGGACAGTCAATGTGATCGCGATCATGAGTTTCACTCACAAGGCGACGACTCACATGACTGGAATATTCAGTCTTTTCTCGATTGCTGTTTTTCAAAATGATCGTACGGGCATTGCGCAGGCTTTTTTCATCATTCTCGCTTTTTTTTCGGGTGCCGTCATCAGTGGTATTATTATCAGAGATGGACAATTAAAGATGGGGCGTCGTTACGGATTTGCGTTAGCTGTGGAATGTTTTTTGTTGTTACTCTCCACTTATTTTTTCGTGCGCGGATCCATGTGGGGAGAGTATCTGGCGGGCATGTCCGCTGGTCTACAGAATGCAATGGCCAGCACCTATAGCGGCACTATTGTTCGTACAACGCATTTGACCGGGGTTCTTACCGATTTGGGGGCGTTGTTCGGCAACAAAATACACGGCATTGATGTGGATAGCAGGCGTGTCCAACTGCTTTCTATCATTATCTCGTCTTTTGTGTTGGGTGGTTTTGTGGGAGCGTTTTCTTACCATTACCTTGGAGAATTGGCGATGCTTGTCCCCGCATTTACCATCGGCTTTTCCTCCATTGTTTATGAAATTTTCAGGCGATACCGGGTATCGTCCAGCGCGGCATGAGATTCGCAAAGCTATTTTTTTTGTTTCTGCTGTTGGTTTCTTTGGGGGGAATTTTCTCACTAGCGGATGCTTCCCAAAAATCCGATGAGCGCTCTTTTACTTTTACGGCGGCGGGAGATTTTGGCGCGAATAAACATACCGATGCGGTGTTGGATGGGATTTCAAAATCGGGCTCCCAATTTCATCTGGCGGTCGGGGACATGAGTTATGACGCGATTAAGCCTGAAAAAGCTTGGTGCGATTATGTGCAAACCCACCTTGGAGAAAATTTCCCTTTCGAGATTATTTCCGGAAATCATGAAGAAAACGGCAAGAACGGGTTAATCGATCATTTTGCCGAAGGTTTCCCTGATCGTTTGGGTGCCGTGGGAAATTATGGCAAAGAATATTATTTTGATTATCCCAAAAAAGAGCCGCTAGCCCGTTTCATCCTGATTTCACCGGATTTAAATTTTATCAGCGGTAAATTTACCTACAACAAAGGCGGAGAGCATTATGCCTGGTTATCGCGCACGATTGACCAAGCGCGTGGGGCCGGGATCCGCTGGGTGATTGTCGGCATGCACAAAAATTGCATCAGCACGGGAAGAAAACCGTGCGAAATCGGCGAGGATGTTTTTAATCTACTCCTCGAGAAAAAAGTAGATTTGATTTTGCAGGGGCATGATCATAATTATCAGCGCAGTAAAATGCTGGCTCTAAGCGACGCCTGCGCCGGCATCAAAGCGGGATCTTACAATGCTTCCTGCGTTTCTGACGTTGGCGCCGGAGGGGTTTACCCTAAGGGCAGGGGATCGATTCTTGTGGTCGCCGGCACGGGCGGCGAATCCATTTATCCCGTTAGTTCTTCCGATCCGGAAGCGCCTTATTTCGCAAAAATTCTGGGAGGTAAATATGAGCAAGCCTACGGATTTGCCAGTTTTACAGTCTCCTCGGGTGAGATGACCGCTAAATTTGTGCCTTGCCGGAAAGGGAAGCGCTCTTCAAAACCAGGAGATAGTTTTCGTATTGAAGACGGGTCTTGAGAGGTAGAATGATGTGATGGAACTTCAATTCAGCCCAGAGCAGTGGAAGCAATATAAAATCCACGTCACCCAGCTACTTTTAAAAAATTATCAGATTATTTTATCCGTTGGAACCATCCTGCACTTACTTTTTATTTTCGGTGATTATTGGATTTATCCAGAGCAGGCAAATGCTTTTAGGCAAATTCGTATCTACGACTCCTTTGCCGTTCTTTTGGTGATCGCACTGACGTTTCGCCGGCGCTGGTCTCCCGCCTTTGTCCAGGTGATCGGACAAATTCCCCCGATTATTGTCGCCGGCGGTATCTGCACGATGGTTTATCTTACCAATGGCTCTTTGAGTGAATACTATGAGGGAGCCAATCTTGTGATATTGGCCACTCTGATCATTAACGGCTATTTCCCGGCAGTGAATGTTATCTCGGGCTTGGTGATTATTTTAGAGTATGAGATCGCTGTCTTGGCCAATCCTTTGCCGATCGATCAGATGCATTTTATTTACGCGAATTATTTTCTTTGGTCAACCTATGTGTTCGTGATTATCAGCACTTTTATTTTCTCTAGACAACATCGCCGGACTTATCTCCAATCCGAAGAATTAAAAGTTAGTCAGGAGAAGCTTCAGCTTTTAAACAGTATTATTGAAGCCAAATCCAAAGTAGATGATTTGACTAAGCTGTACAACCGGGGTCACTTCTTAGAATTGCTTAGACAGAAAATCGTTGTGAGTCGTGAACAAAAAAAATCTTTCTATTTGATTATCTTTGATGTGGATAATTTTAAACAAGTGAATGATATCCACGGGCATCTCATGGGAGATCAGGTGATTAAGGAAGTTGCCCAGACTGTTCTTAAGAAAAGTCGCGCGGACAGTTTTATAGGTCGTTATGGGGGTGATGAATTTCTTTTCACTTTTGATGATGTGCCCACAGAGGTGCTGATAAGTCGCGTCGGGCAGATGTGCTCGGCGGTTTCGGCGCTTGTGTTTCATTCGGACGCTAAGGGGGATTTCAGTGTTTCCGCCAGTTTTGGCGCCGCGAAATTTGATCCTAACCAAAACAAAGATGAAAAAGCTTTGATTGAATTGGCGGATCAAGCGTTGCTTGAGGTCAAGCGCACCGGAAAAGGAAAGGTGCAGATTTATTCTTAACGCTCAAGCGCCGGTGCGGGATATTCTTTCGCTGGCCATAGAATATTCCCAAGATCACGCGGCTGTCGTTGTTTTTGACACACGCTGTGAACTCGCCACCGTTCTCACCGAGGCTTACCGGCATTGTCTCCCCCAAGCAAGATTTATTAATTTTGACGAATCGTCTCCCGAGGCGGTGCTCGCTTCTTTTGAGCCACTCGTCGCTTCGGATTTGGTGGTGTTGATCCAATCCAGTAGTTTTCGTCTGGAGGCTTTTCGCATTCGTGTCGAACTTTTTAACCGTGGGCTCAAAGTTATCGAGCACCCGCACCTTGCTTCCATGCGCAACATGGAACAGCAATTTTACATCGACTCGCTGGCGTATGATCCCGACTATTATCGCGGAGTGGGAGTCGCGCTGAAAGAGCGATTGGATCGCGCGTGTGTGGGGGTGGTGGATAGCGGCGGAGAACGCTTGGTTTTTCAAGGTGGCTTTGAACCCGCCAAGTTGAACGTCGGCGATTATACTCAAATGAAAAATGTGGGTGGCCAGTTTCCTATCGGTGAGGTATTTACGGAGGCTAGGGATCTTGAGTCGGTGAACGGACGTGTGCGCATTTTTGTTTTTGGTGACACCACGTTCACTGTCAATAAACCCGAGACACCCATCACGCTGACCATTTCTCGCGGAAGGGTGACGGAGACGATGGATTCAATAGAGGAGTTTGACCGGGTTCTTGCCAATATTCGCGCGGATGAGGGGGAGGTTTGGCTGCGAGAACTCGGCTTTGGTCTGAATCGCGCCCTGACACAACACCGTATCGTTAGTGATATCGGCAGTTACGAGCGCATGTGCGGTGTGCATCTATCGCTCGGCGCCAAACACGCCATTTACAAAAAACCCAATTTCACGCGCAAACAAGCCCGGCATCATACGGATGTTTTCGCTGTCACGGAGTTGGTGACTCTGGATGATGAGGTGGTGTACCAAGACGGCGCCTGGAAAGTATCGCTACCCAACTTTAACAAAAAAGGTTAATATCTCACCCATGGAAAATGACAATATTCCCCAGCCGCTCGACACTATTATGACTCAGCTTGGCATTTCCAATGCCGATTTGGTCAATGCTTCCACCGAACAGCTGACATTTAAGATGGTCAATAAAGGTCGCAAAGGTCGTCGACTTGCCCCGAAAATTCAGGAAAAAATTTTAAAAGCACTTTTAACTCTAAAGCCAGAGTCTAAGCTGAGGCGTCGGGATTTATTTTTGTATGAGCCCGACGAAAGTGTCGTAAAGCAAGTTACAAATGCTCTGACGCTGGCGCGCAGCCGGAAAATCAGCTATCCCCAGTTTGTAGATTTGTTAGGAAAGGCCGGGATCACACGGTACAAAGCGGACGTGGGGCCTAATCGCATCACCTTTTTTATTACGCAAGGGGAAGCACACTTGGAGCAAGGCTCTACAATCAGCGAATCCGCTCCCGGAAATTATAATGAAGACGGGATTCGCTCTGCCATCACTGACGCTCAAAAGGGAGTGATTGATCACCCGACATTTTTAAGGAGAATTTACGAAGCCGGTATCTCGGTGTATGAAGTGAATGTACAAAATCGAAAAATTGTGTACAAAGGCCAGACCCAAGTTTATCGCGAAACGATCCCATCTTCCACGCCCGCGCCTAAGACAGTCGAAGCAACCCCCGCGCCAAAGCCTCCCAAGAAAAAAGCGGTAAAGAAAGTGGTCAAACGGAAGAATCATCGAAGGAAAAA
>JAHFFN010000052.1 GCA_023247915.1 Candidatus Omnitrophota bacterium | reverse complement strand
AAATTCTGGCCAAAAAAATCGAAGAGATGACTGGCTACGAAACCCGCGCGACAGTTTTAGGACACATTCAGCGCGGTGGTACGGCCACGGCGTTTGATCGTGTGCTCGGGACTCGTTTCGGCGAAAAAGCCGTTCAACTGGTCAAAAAAGGGGATTTTGGAAAAATGGTTGCTTTGAGAGGCACCGACATTATTCCTATTCCTATCGAAGAAGGAACCGCTAAGCTAAAGACGGTGGATCCAGCTTTCTACGAAATGGCCAAGCAATTTTTCGGCTAAACCATGGACGCTAAAGAAAAAATCTCAAAGCATCTGCAAGACTCCATCCGCGTTCACGAGGCGCTTTTAGCGTCGCATGTGGAGTCCATTGCCCAGGTCGCCAAGCGAATCGTGGATTGTCTAAAAGCCGGCAATAAACTTTTATTTTTCGGCAATGGCGGATCCGCGAGCGACAGCCAGCATTTAGCGGCGGAGTTTGTGGGGCGCTACGAAAAAGAGCGCGTGGCACTGCCGGCGATTGCCCTGACCACGGACACGTCTATCTTGACCGCGGTGGGCAATGATTATGGTTTTGACAGAATATTTGAGCGCCAAGTGGCCGCTTTGGGAAAAAAAGGCGACCTGGCGTTTGCGATATCGACCAGCGGCAACTCCCCCAATGTCATCTTTGGTGTTGAAAAATGCAAAGCACTTGGAATACAAACCATCGGATTTCTAGGCCGTTCCGGCGGTAAACTCAAATCGCTTGTCGATTTCCCGATTGTTATTCCGTCCGAAAAAACATCCCGAATTCAAGAAAGCCATATCATGATCGGCCATATTCTTTGCGAGCTCGTGGATGAAGCCTTCAACGCCCAATAAACTCAAAAATCTTCCGGCGCTTCTCAAAGAAGCGGCTCGTTTTAAAAAATCCCGCAAAAAAATTGTATTTACCAATGGTTGCTTTGATATTTTGCATGTCGGCCATGTGCGTTATCTGAGCGAGGCTAAAAAATTAGGCGATGCGCTGGTTGTCGCGATCAATACCGATGCTTCCGTTAAAAAATTAAAAGGGCCGGAGCGCCCTGTCACGCGTCAGGAAGATCGGGCGGAAGTTTTGGGTGGGTTATCTTCGGTGGATTATGTGATTTTCTTTGGAGAGAATACGCCGGAGAAAGTGATTCACGCACTTCGCCCGGATGTTTTGGTCAAGGGCGGCGATTGGAAGGTGGAACAGATCGCCGGCGGGTCTTTTGTCAAAAGCTACGGCGGAAAAGTAAAGTCCCTGCCATTTTACAATGGTTTTTCCACGACGGGACTTATCGAGAAAATAAGAAAAATTTGAAGCGTTCGGAAATTTTAAGAATTTTAGACGCCAATCTCAACCGTTCCCGCGAAGGTTTGCGTGTCTGTGAGGAAATCGCGCGTTTTTTCATGGAAGATGTTCGGTTGACCGGACGTCTTAAAAAAGCGCGGCATGCACTGAGTGCTTTGATCGGGCAAATCCCGGCGCCGCTAGCAGAACTTGTCGCGTCGCGCAATACCAAGTCGGATATCGGCAAAGAGCCTTCAGAAGCTAAAAGCCGTCGCGGCAATGCACTCGGACTTTTTATGGCGAATATTCAGCGCGTCAAAGAGGCGCTTCGGGCGCTGGAGGAGACCGCCAAGCTTTTGGATCATGGCGTTTCCGTACAATTTAAAAAAATAAGGTTTGAAGTGTATGGGATTGAACAGTACGCGTTGCCAAAACTGGAAACTTTATGTAATCGCGGATCGGGAAGCGATGCGAGGAAAGCCGGCTCGCGAAATCGTTCAGGCCGCGCTCAGAGCCGGCGCCAGCGTCATTCAGCTTCGAGATAAAAAGGGCTCCGAAGAAGAGATTGCTCGTATTGGTCGCGAATTGTTGCCGCTGACGCGTGCCGCGAATGTGCCTTTGATTATCAATGACTGGATTTCGGTCGCGAAAGCCATCGGCGCGGATGGCGTGCATCTAGGGCAAGAAGACGCTTCGCTCGCGGAAGCGCGCCGCGTGTTGGGGATAAAAGCGCTGGTGGGTCGGTCGACACACTCACCCGAGCAGGCGCTTAAAGCTCAAGACGAAGGTTTTGATTATGTCGGTGTGGGGCCGGTGTTTAAGACGCCGACCAAGGCTAGTTATGTTCCGGTGGGATTGGAATTGGTTTCATTCGCGTCAAAAAAAATTCATATTCCTTTTGTGGCGATCGGCGGGATTGACGCGGATAATATTCATCATGTGCTTCGAGCCGGCGCCAAAACGGTCGCCGTGGTTCGCGCGGTTGCGGGAGCGGATAAACCAGAAGAAGCAGTCACTCATTTACTAAAGGCATTTTAATGAAAAAAAGAATTTTAGCAGTAGGTTCGGTGGCGTTGGATACGATCAAGACGCCGTTCGGCAGTGTCCAAGACGCGTTGGGCGGCTCGGCGACATTTTTTTCCGCCGCCGCACGTTTTTTTGCACCGGTTTCCGTGGTCGCAGTGGTCGGAGAAGATTTTCCTTCCAAGCATTTGGCTCGCCTGAAACGCCTGGGGGTGGATATCCGCGGGATACAAGTGGATAAAGGAAGAACCTTCCGCTGGAAGGGGTTTTATGACTACGATTTGAATGCCGCCAAGACGCTTAAAACGGAATTGAATGTTTTTCAAAACTTTAAACCCGTGATCACGCCGGAACATCGCAACGCGTCGCATGTTTTTTTGGCCAACATTGATCCAGAAATACAAATGTCCGTTTTATCTCAAATTAAAAAGCCCGCGTTGGTCGCTTGCGACACGATGAATTATTGGATTGAAAGTAAACGCGGCGGCCTTGAGAAATTGCTTAAAAAAGTGGATATCTTTTTGAGCAATGACAGCGAATCCCGTGAATTTTCCGGCGAATACAATCTAATCAAAGCGGCTCAGGCTCTTTTAGCCAAAGGCCCGAAACTGGTGGTGATTAAGAAAGGGGAGCACGGCGTTCTTTGTTTTTCAAAGAATTTTACTTTTGTGGCGCCGGCTTATTTGCTTGAGACGATTTTTGACCCCACAGGAGCCGGGGATACCTTTGCCGGAGGATTTTTTGGGTATTTGACCAAGGCTGGGCGCTTGAATGAAGCCTCGATTCGCAAAGCCGTTATTTACGGAAGCATTTTAGCTTCGTATAATGTGGAAAGTTTCAGCTTCGATCGCGTCGCGGGTCTTAAGGCTACGGCGATTGAGTCGCGGTATAAGCATTTCAGGCAGTTGACGAGCTTCTAATTTTTGCGGGTGTAGTTCAGTGGTAGAATAAAACTTTCCCAAAGTTTAGATGCGGGTTCGATTCCCGCCACCCGCTCCAAGATTTTCTGAATATAGCCTCAGCGGCTGCGTTGCTCAGTCATTCACTTGTGCGGCGCTATTTCCATAGCGCCTCCGCGTTCATTCCTTCACGCCTTGCCGATGAGGCTATATTCAGAAAATCTTTTGGGTGGCGTGGAATCGAAGAGAGCCGCCGATTCCCGCCACAAATTCCGCCAAAAATCCCCCAAACCTCCTCGAGATTTACGGTTTTTTAGGTTTGACGGAAGGGGGAGATAAGGTTATGATAAGGAGCAAGTAAATCTCGGCATTTCTCTGGTTTTTTGGGTGGTTTTTACGAGCCGATTTCGGCGAAAATTTTTGTTTTTAACAATTTTGAAGGCTTGAAATATGTTCAGCGATCCCGTCGTTGGCAGTGATTTTTTTGGACGACAAGACATTCTAGATCTTCTCATCAAGCGCGCGGATTCCTTAAAAAGCGGCTATCGTCAAAATGTGGCGATTATCGGCCACCAACAGCTCGGCAAAACATCCATTCTGCGCCAGTTTTTGCATACCTATCGCGACCCAGCCATTTTAGCCATCTACGTCGAAATTAAATTACAGGCTCTGGATTATTTTGTAGATCAATTTATCCGCTCCCTTTTGTATCAGTATTTGTCCGAGCGCGAAACACTGGATCCCACGGAGTCTTTGGCGAGTCTCTGCCAAAAAGCATCGCCCCAGATCCCAAAAACAGTGGCGCGCATCGATGAAATCGCCACGCTTTTAAAAAATCGCCGCGCCGAAGAGGCGTACACCCGGCTTTTTGAACTCACCTCCATCATCAAACAAGAAACCGGCAAAAGCTGTATCGTGATTTTGGATGAATTTCATCGCCTGGGAGAGTTTGGCGTGAAGAACGCGTTTTCTAATTTCGGAAAGCGCATCATGGTTCAAAAAGACACGATGTACCTTCTCTCAAGCTCCGCTTTCTCGGCCAGCCGCAAAATTTTAGCCGAAAAGCTGGCGCTTCTTTTTGGAAATTTTGAGCGTATTTATCTTAAAGCTTTTGATTTTCCGACTTCTTTTGAATTTCTCCAAAAAAAGCTTCCGCCGTTGTCGATGAGCGACTCCTTAAAAAGCTTTGTCGTGGCCTTGACGGACGGGCACCCTTTTTTCCTGGAAACCATCGCGTCTCGCGTCAAAGAATTGTCGCTTGCCAAAACCGAGTTGGAAGTTTCACCGCGAACCGTCGCGGAAGCGTTGCAAAAGGTTTTGTATGAATCCCAAGGGCCTCTCAACCAGTATTTTCTAAAGCTGATTTCACCATGGACGGGTCCCAAGTCTCATGGAAGCCATCTTTTGATTCTGGCGGCGCTCGCCAAAGGAAAAAATAAGCCCAAGGACATCGCGATGGCGGTCAATCGTAGTCAGCGCGAAACACTGCGGGATTTACAGGAATTGATGGCCAATGAACTTTTGGTGAAAACGGGTATTTTTTATCGTTTCCATAACAAGCTCTTCAAATTTTGGCTTAAAGAAGTCTATGACAAAAAAGACTTGTCTCTTTTGGGGACTTCCGCCAAGGCGGAGGATTTTCTTGCTTCCATGGAAAAACATATCGCGGAACACGAAGAAATTTCTCGTATGGAAAACGGCGACCGTATCGTGGCGCTGTTCAAATCTTTTCAAAGCGAAATGGTGGAGTTTGGAGAAAAAAAGAGGCAATTGCCTCATTTCACCGAGTTTCTTTCCCTGATTCCTTCGGGGAGCGTGGTTCCTCCGGGAGAAAGTTATCGTAATTTTTTAGCAAAAGGTCACGGGCGCTGTTGGGTATGTCAGATCACCGACCAAAAAGCCTCCGAGAGGGAAATTTTGGAACTGGTGAATGCCCCTGCCAAAGAAAAATCCGCCCCCACCAAGGTATTGGTCGCGCTTCGCGGCTTGGATGAGAACGCAAAACTACTAGCCAAAGAAAAACGCGTGCTGACACTCGGGCTTTCCCGCATCAATATGCTCATGGATCTTTACAATCAACCCCCCATTATTCAACGATGAAAAAAATCTGGGCTCCCTGGAGAAAAAAATTTTTAACCCACACGCATCCGAAAGGATGCGTTTTTTGTCAGAAGCCCAAGGCGTCTCTTCGCCAGGACGCGCAAAATTTGATTCTAGACCGCGGAGAGTCTGTTTTCGCGATGCTCAACCTGTATCCTTACAACAATGGCCATCTTTTGATCGCCCCTTACCGCCACATCGCCAGCCCTTCGCTTTTAAACGCCAAAGAGCACGCGGAGTTTTTGGTGATGCTCAAGCGTCACTTGAAAAAAATCGACAAATTGTTGAAGCCTCAAGGGTATAACATCGGCATGAATGTGGGTCGCGTGGCAGGTGCCGGATTTGATAAGCATATCCACTGGCATGTGGTGCCAAGATGGTTAGGGGACACTAATTTTATGCCGGTGATCGCGGGCGATAAGGTGATCTCAGAGTCTTTGGGCTCCCTCGTCAAGGCTTTGGCGCCTTCCGTTTTATGAGCCGCCAAACAAAAAATTTTCGTCAGGCGCTGGAAAAAGAAGAGCTGCGAAGCCTGGCGCCTTATGCGACCAAGAGCGCGGAAAGCCGGGGAAGACTTTATCCCGAAAAAGAGCATCCCTATCGGACGGCATTTCAGCGCGACCGCGACCGTATCATTCATAGTTCCGCTTTTCGTCGCCTGGAATACAAGACTCAAGTTTTTGTCAATCATGAAGGGGACTACTACCGGACTCGTCTGACACATTCTCTGGAAGCCAGTCAAGTGGCACGCGTGATCTCCCGAGTGCTGGGTCTGAATACGGATCTAGTTGAAACGATTACCTTGGCGCATGATTTAGGGCATCCGCCGTTCGGGCACGCCGGCGAGGATGAGCTCCGTGAATTGATGAGTAATTACGAAGGGTTTGATCATAATCTGCAGAGTTTGCGCATCGTGGATTATTTGGAAGAGCAGTACCCGGATTTTCGCGGTCTTAATCTAACGTATGAGTCGCGGACAGGGCTTTTTAAGCATCCGGAACTTCTCAAGGTAGCCGAGGAGCGGGGGATGGGTAAATTTGATTCTTTTAAATCACCGTCCCTGGAATCTCAGGTCGTGGATTTGGCGGATGAGATCGCCTATGACAACCATGATGTGGACGATGGACTGACTTCCGGGCTGATCACCGAAAAAGATTTGGATAAAATAGAAATCTGGCGAGTTGTCAAAAAAGCAGCCAAGATCAGCAAATCGTTGAAACCGGAAGTTCGCCGCTATCAAATTATTCGTGGGCTGATCAATTGGGAAGTCAGCGATCTTATCAAGCAGTCTTCGCACAACATTAAAAAATCGGGCATTCGTCGTGCCCAGGACGCGCTTCAAAAGGATCGTTTCCTGATTTCGTTTACGCCGGATTTGTTGGCACTCAGGGAAGAGCTGCGGGAATTTTTAAAAAATAAATTGTACCGGCATTACCGGGTGGTGCGCATGACGGATAAGGCCAAGCGCTTCATTCGAGCGCTTTTTCAAGTTTATTTGTCTCAACCCGAACAGTTGCCGCCGGGCAGTCAGAAGCGTTTAAAGGCGGAAGGGGCGCCACGAGTCATCTGCGATTATATTGCCGGCATGACGGATCGGTACGCTCAGGACGAATACCGCAAATTTTTTGAACCTTATGAAAAAGTTTAACAGTTTGCTGAAAAAAGCTCATCTGCTGCGTTGCTCAGTCGTTCGCTTGTGCGACGCTATTTCCATAGCGTCTCCGCGCTCTCTTCTTCGCGCCTTGCAGCTAAGCTTTTTTCAGCAAACTGTTGATTACCCAGGGTTTCAAGTCAGATGAAAAACGCGCCGATTAACGAAAAAGAGATTTTTGCCTGCCTGCGCCGTCACCAGGGGCTTAAAAAAATCCACACTCTTTTTAACACTCTTTTAGGGGATCCGGTGTGGTGGTTATTGGAAAAGCCGAACGGTCATCGTGGCATTGTCGCTTCTTCGTTGGAATGGTCTCATCAAATTTGGGGCGATCCGCGTATTCGAAAAATTCATTTTGACAAAGAATTGCTGGGGCGTTTGAAGCGGCAGGCGAAGGGATTGAAGCCGTTTTTTCTGACAACGCCGGCAGGCCGGCATTTTTGTATGCCGTTGATCGCCCAAGATCGCTTAATTGGTTTTTTGGGATTTTACGGTATCAAAGAGACAGCCAAAGACTCGGTATTGCTCGACATTCTGCAAGAATCTTTGGCGCTGCTGCTTGAAAATAGCTGTAAAACCGAAGAATTGGGAAGACTCTCGGCTTCGATTCGTCCTCGCGCGGTGGCGCTTTCGACCGTGCACACGGTGCATCGCATTATCAATTCGACGCTAAATCTGGATGAGCTTATTTCCCGGCTTGCGCATTTAACGGCTCAGGTGCTCCGGGTGAATCGCTGTTCGATTTATTTAGTTCAAAATCCGGAGCCTGGCAGTAAGCGTTCGAGACCCGGCGCTTTGGTGTGCAAGGCTCGAGTTGGTTATCCCAAAACCACGGCGCTGGTTCGTCCGATCCCCATGGGCAAGGGCGTGGAGGGGTGGGTGGCCAAAACCGCTAAAATCGTTTTGCGTAAAAGTTTTTTATGTGTTCCGCTCATCGATGATGATGTGATTGGTGTTTTGAATGTGTGCGACAAGAAAGACAAACATGAATTTAGTTATTTCGATCAGGAAATCTTGACGACACTGGCCGAAGAGGCCGTGATCGCTATTAAGAACGCCCAGCTCTATGAAGAGCAAAGACGCGTTACGCTGGGTACTATTCGTTCGCTGGCTGTGATTTTAGGCTCCAGAATGCCAAATTCCATGCCCCCTGAGATTTTTCTGAAGCTGACACTGCGAGTGGCGGAAGATCTGAGAATCGGGGAGCAGGAGATGCAGGCGCTTCATTACGCGACATTGCTCAAGGACACCGCTCGCGCCGGGATTCCTGAGGAGATTTTGAAAAAACGCACCAAGTTGACCGGGGAAGAATACAAGCTTTTGCGGGATCACCCCGTTCAAGGCGCTAAAATTGTCCAATCATTTGAGAGTTTGAGGCCAGTGGCGCCTATTATTTTATATTCACGCGAAAAATACGATGGCACGGGTTACCCGGAGGGGCTTAAGAGCGAGCAAATTCCTATCGGGGCGCGTATCCTGGGCGTGATCAACGCATTTGAAGCTATTGTCTTTGGGCGTCCTTATCGCGATCAAGCGTCCCTGGAAGACGCGCTGAAGGAGATCCGCCGCAATAGCGGGTCTCAATTTGATCCCAAAGTTGTCGAAGTGTTTATCCGCGTTCTCGAAAAAGATAATTTTCATAAACTTCTTAAGAGCAATAAAACCGGTAAATGAAAAAAAAATTAGCCATTGGCATTTTGCTTTTGGCGATGGTCGCCGGTATTTTTTGGAACTCCGATTTTTTAATCTCCTCACTGCTCAGCCAGTTCTTTTCCGCTAAAGTGCAGATTTCTCAGGCTCGCTTCCGGGACTTGTCGAGAGTGGATTTCAATCAACTGCATGCCGGAAAGAAAAATTCGGCTTTGTCGGCATTTCAGGGAGGTCCCGGCAGAGCGGTTTTGACCGGTCGCGCGATTTATGGCGTCATCGAAAACCTCCAAATGGATATTTCGGAGCTCGGGATTCTAAAGCCGGGTCTCGCACCCAAGGACATTTCCTTGGAACGCTTTGAGGGTTTTTGGGTGAATCGCGCCAATGAAAGAGTGGTTTATCGCTTTCGTGGACGTTCTGACAAGTACACCTTTCGCGGGGGTCTCCTGACGCGAGACGGAAAATTGGTGAAGGGTCACCTGGCGATTCATTTTGCTTCCAGCTGGACGGGAATTTTGTCCGAGCCCGCGCAATCTTTTTTGCATCTGGGATCCGGCGCTCGCCGGGATCTTCGAATGATTTATTCTATGGGGAATGTGACACTTTTTTCCGAAGGAAAACCTTTGTTTCAGGCGATGTGGGGCGTATGACACCAACTTTTCAATTGCTGGCGCTAGGGCTGGCTTGATATACTGATTGCCAAAACTTATGCCTGAAATAAAATCTCAAGAGAACCAACAAGAACTTTTTACGGAATTTTCTCCGTCGCCCAAGAAATCCGAGCGACTGCCCGGGATTCAAAAGACATCGCGACCTGTTTTGATCAGCACCAATCTCGAACAAATGCTGATCGTAGGCATTCTCTTTATTCTTCTGGCCTGTTTCATTTTCTTTATGGGTGTTCTTCGCGGAAAAGCGATTGCGGTGGAGTCGGGCGCTCCGGTGGTCGCTCAAACAGTGCCAGCGAC
>JAHFFN010000051.1 GCA_023247915.1 Candidatus Omnitrophota bacterium | reverse complement strand
TTCCGAGCCTTCATTCGGGAAATTACGCTGATAAAACGCGTTGGCGAACATCACGGCCATGTGGCTAAAGAAAGCCCCATTTTCTTTTTCGCCGTAAGCGAATGAAAACGCGCGGCCAAGATCCAAGCGCATTTCATGGAAATTGGTGTTGAGGCGGAAGCCGCCATGCTCTTTGTCTTTCAAATGTTTTCTGGCGGTTTTAAAAATTTCTTCCACTTGCTTGGGAAGCGCGACACCGCTCATGATGGGGAAGACTTGTCCGGCGAGTGTCACGCGCATGCCTTGAGGGAATTCGCCTTCGACGCGTCGCCCGTGATTGTCATAGTAGCCGTTGTAAAACCCGTCGCCAGCATGGTTGGACAGCCATTCTTTTTGGCGGACATGATTGAAAATAAAATCGCTTTTTTCTCTTAAGTCCGCGCAAAGCTTCGCGACAGAAACCTCCGTCTTTTTCCCGGAGACCTCTGGCTGCACCGCGTCAAAATACGCCCGCAGTCTCTTTAATTTATCCGGAGCGACATTGTAATTTACTTTTTTTCCGGTGACGCGATCTAAAAGCAGTAAGAGTTCGCTGGAAAGCGGCACTTTTTTAAGATTTTTCCGCTTGGCGGTTTCTTCCAGGAGTTCGGCAAGGCGCTTGAAATTGGAGGCGTAAAGTGTCGTAAAGGCGACGCTTTCGCCGCGCGCATGCGCCATATCCAAACCATCATTCCAATCCGCGCCTTCCAAGCGGATGTGATTGTGCTCACCCACATTAAAAAATTGCACTAAATGCTGAACCAAAAGATGTTCAAGAATGCTGGAGCTGACGAGCTGGCCTTTTTTAGTTTTCAGATTTTTGCCGTATTCTTCGGTCCAACTCAGATCTTTTTTCTGGGCGCGGGACTGTTGGCGGTCACGGAAATAAAGGGTATTTTCAAATAAAATATCAAAATCGCCGCTTTGATGAATGTAAAGCTCAAGCGTGATATAAGGCCATACGCCGTGATCCATCCACACACGGGTGATATTGTTGCGATCGGCGATAAATTCGCCGGGGGCGGTTCCGATAATCGTCGCGTTTGAGCCGTCGATGCGAATCCCACCAAAATTATTGATCAAAAGCTCGCGTGCTTCCGTGGGCGAGGTGAGTAAAAGCGCCAAACAATCCTGCCACAGATCTCTCCAACCGCGTCCGCCGCGTCCATAGTCAAAATCGGGGAGGAAGGAACAGCCGAACAGTTTTCGAAATGTCGGTTGAAGTGAAACCCAGCGTAACCAGCTATCAAAGGTTTTGTCCTGCGTCTGAAAACGGATCGCGCCTGCTTTTTGTGCCCAAAAGGCTTTGTTTTCTTTGAGAGCGGCCTCGGCTTTTTGAAGGCCGCCAAATTTTTTCACCCACTCATTCATTTCTTCTTCTTTTTCAGCGATGCCGAGCATCAAGACAAAACTCACGGTTTCTTTGGCTCCGAGCGAGCGTGATTTAAAGCGAAGCGCTCCAATGGCGGACTTGCCGTTATAGGCGTCTCCATTTTTTCCAGGGGGCTCGAGATTCTTCAGCACCGCTTGAGGATTTTCCAAATGACTCCCTTCTCCGATAAAGTCAGACATCACGGGAAATGCGCCGACGGGATAGTCTCCGTTATCTTCTACGCCCAACACGCCGTAAGAAATTGAGTTCACTTTATGACCGCGCTCATCAAAAGACATCATCGGACGCACGACGACTCCGGCTGGATGGGCGATGATGCGATGCAAGAGGGAAGTCACATGATAATGATCCCGTAGATTGTCCGCGGATCTTCCGAAAATGGGAATGGCCGCCGTCGGCGTGATTTTGAGCCGGGATTTGCCGGTGTTGGTCAACTTCACAATCATGATTTCCACTTTGTCACGCGAAGAGGGGGCAAAATTAATAATTTCGGATTTTAATCCCAAGGCTGTGTTTTCGCGCGTTACTTTGTGCCAGAGCATGCCGGCTTCCAGCGTGGATTTTTCTTTTTGAGAATCGACAAATTTTTCGGAAAGCTGTTGGGAGGAAACGCCGGTCAGCGACCAAGAACCTTTGCCTTCGACATGCACCCAGAAATTGCGGCTGGACTTGCTGTTGTGCAAATCTTCGATGGACACCGGGAGCATCAAATAGGAATTATGGCTGGTTTTGATATCTCCATGCAGGTCAGGCGTGATGCTGGAGAGAATGCCGCCCTCATTGGCCAGGGGGAAATAGAGACGGCTCACCGTCTCCGGCGCCGGGACTCTAAAGCTCCCCTGATCGTCGATAAACTGCCATAAAGCGGTTTTGTTGGAGTGTTCGGGCATAAATAGCTACCTTTAATAATAGCCCCAACGGGAGTCGAACCCGTGTCCCTACCGTGAGAGGGTAGTGTCCTAGGCCACTAGACGATGGGGCCAAATAGTGTCCTACTTTTATAATATTAAAGTCCCTCAGAGTCAACGAATAGCTTTATATTTATCCTCAAATCTCAGCAAAATTACTAATCATTATTAACTGTTAATATCTAAAATTAACTATTTATATAAATAAATTATTAAATTATTCAATAGAAGCTAAGAGAGACTTATCTCACACGGCAGACCCTAAGCCCATAAACTATCCAAGAGGGCATTTTTTGAGACCGGAGTTTTTATAAGTCCGTAACATAATAGAAACATTCAAAGCTATACTTTGCTAAATAAACTTTTAGAACCTAATTAAACATAAGGTTGCTTTTACGGTTTAAATCAACGAAGGTTTTAATCGTTGTTTTTTTAAAAGGTGAAATAGAAAAGGAGGAGTTGTTATGTTGCGTTCTGATCAAAGAAAGAAGTTCCTAGGGAGCTTCATGCTATTTGGATGGGTGATGGGTTTGCTGTTACTCTCGTCACCTCTTTTTGCGGCCAATGATCCTTCAGGGGCCAATACAGGGACTATCGCTGACGTTCCGGCGGCAGTTGCTGGACAGCCTACCCTGATGGAAGTGGCTAATGCGGTTGGGCATAATAAGATCTCTATCAATATCATGTGGACGCTTTTGACCGGATTTTTGGTCATGTTCATGCAAGCGGGTTTCGCGATGGTGGAAACCGGTTTGTGTCAATCTAAGAACGCGGCTCATACGATGGCGATGAATTTCATGGTTTATCCCGTCGGTATGCTTGGCTACTGGATCTGCGGTTTCGCCTTGATGTTCGGCGGCGTCGGCGCGATCGGAGCTTTGGGCGGCGGAACAGCCGTTTTAGATCACGAAGTTGTGATCAATTTATTTGGAAAAGATTTTGGGATTTTTGGAACAAAGGGTTGCTTCTTGGCCGGCACTTCTTATGACGCGGCTGTTTACACCTTGTTCTTGTTTCAAATGGTTTTCATGGACACCACAACAACGATTCCGACCGGCGCGATGGCTGAACGCTGGAAGTTTTCGGCTTTCATGGTGTTCGGTTTCTTTATTTCGATGCTTGTTTATCCGATTTTCGGAAACTGGGTTTGGGGCGGCGGTTGGCTGTCGCAGCTCGGTAAGAACTTTGGATTAGGCCACGGTCATGTGGATTTCGCGGGTTCTTCCGTGGTGCACATGGTGGGTGGTGTTTGCGCCTTGGCCGGCGCGATTGTCATTGGACCCAGAATCGGGAAGTTTAATAAAGACGGTTCCGCCAATGCGATTCCCGCTCATAACATTCCCATGGCGATTGTCGGTACGTTTATTTTGGCCTTCGGTTGGTTTGGTTTCAACCCTGGCAGTACTCTTGCCGGCACTGATTTGAGAATTGGTGTCGTGGCAACCAATACCATGCTCGCGGGTACGGGTGGAGCGATTATCGCGACTCTCTACATGTGGTTTCGATTCGGAAAGCCGGATCCTAGCATGATGTGTAACGGTTTGCTTGCCGGTCTTGTGGCGATCACAGCGCCTTGCGCGTTCGTCAATAGCGTTTCGGCGATGATTATCGGTTGCGTGTCCGGAGTGCTTGTGGTGGAATCCGTGTTTTTCTTTGAAAGACGCAAAGTCGATGATCCGGTTGGAGCTGTTTCGGTGCATGGCGTGAACGGTCTCTGGGGTGTTTTGAGCCTCGGACTTTTTGCGGATGGCACTTATGGAGACGGTTGGAACGGCGTAGCCGGCAATGTGACAGGGCTTTTCTACGGAGATGCCAGTCAGTTGACCGCACAAGTCGTTGGATCCTTAACGTGTATCATCTTTGTGTTCACTACTTGCTATGCATTTTTCAAAATCCAAGACATGGTTCAGGGTTTGAGAGTTCCTTCGACTGTTGAAAGAGACGGTCTGGACATCCCCGAGATGGGTGCGTACGCGTATTACGACGAAATCACCTCTCTTCCGAAAAATTAACATACAAGGAGCGATGCAAAAATGAAACGGATCGATGCAGTCATAAGAAGGGAACAGTTTGGCAAGGTGAAGCTCGCCTTGGAAGCGATTTCCTGCCCCGGAATGATGGTATTTACCTTCCGCGGACATGGAAAGCAGGGCGGTCTCACTGAAACGTACCGTGGCCGTAAATTCAAAGTGGATTTGCTACCCAAGGTGCTTTTGACGATTTTCGCCAATGACGGCGATGTCAAAAAAGTAACCGACGCGATTTCAAAGGCGGCAAAAACCGGCGAAATCGGAGACGGAAAGATCTTTGTGGCTTCGTGTGAAAACGCGATCCGCATCCGTACCGGCGAAGAGGGCGCTGTCGCGATTTAAAAACCCTTGTAAGACCTGGGCGGCTTTTCTACAATAGGGACTTGTTGTGGAAAAGCCGCTTCGGCTTTTATTCCTACTTCAAAATAAAATTGGATATTCCATAATGTTTTTCGAGCTTCTCTGGGTTTTACCATTCGTCCTGCTCTTAGGCTCCATCGCGGTATTGCCGCTGGCGCAAAAGCATTGGTGGGAAAAAAATTATATTTTTGTCTCCCTTGGTCTGGCGCTGGTTGTCATCGCGCATTATATTTTTCAGTTGCACGACGCCCCTGTTCTTTTACACACCTCCTTGGAATATTTCAGTTTTATCTGCCTGATCGGCTCGCTTTTTGTTGTCTCCGGCGGGATTCACATCAACGTTAAAGGAGAAGCGACGCCGCTGGTGAATGTGGTTTTTCTTTTGATCGGCGCGGTGCTTGCCAATTTTCTGGGGACTACCGGCGCCTCCATGGTGCTTGTGCGGCCTTGGATACGCATGAACAAATACCGTTTCACGGCCTATCACGTTGTTTTCTTTATATTTATCGTCAGCAACATCGGTGGAGGGCTCACTCCCATCGGCGATCCGCCGCTTTTCTTGGGGTATTTAAAAGGCGTGCCATTTTTTTGGGTTTTAAGAGAGGTCTGGCCTATTTGGCTTCTTGTTGTCGGCTTTTTGCTGGCTCTCTTTTTTGTTCTGGATAGTGTTAATTTTAAAAAGGCGCCGTTGGGCGTGCGCCAAAAAGAGACCGCGCATGAAGAATGGCGGTTTTTAGGAGCGCACAATGTTTTTTTCTTGGCGATGATACTCGGCTCTGTTTTTGTCAATCACCCGCCATTTCTAAGAGAAGGCCTGATGCTGCTCGCCGCGTTTCTTTCCTACGTGACAACGCCGAAACCGATTCATGAAAGCAATGATTTTAGTTTTAGCCCGATCAAAGAAGTCGCCATTTTATTTGCCGGAATATTCGCGACGATGATTCCGGCGCTGGCGTGGCTTGAGAAATACGCGCCGCAAATCGGGATCACAAGCCCCGGTCAATTTTATTGGGGGAGCGGCATTCTTTCGAGCGTCCTTGATAACGCGCCGACCTATCTCAACTTTTTATCCGCCGCCATGGGACTTTTTGGCACACATGTGGCGGGGGATGATCGCGCCGGAGTAGCCGGGCTTTTAATAAATCACGCGGATTATATTCGTGCCATCAGCGTTGGTTCTGTTTTTTTTGGCGCGGTCACCTATATCGGAAATGGTCCCAATTTTCTGGTCAAGTCCATCGCCGATCACGCAAAAGTCAAAACCCCTCATTTCTTTGAATACTTCTTTCGCTATAGCCTGCCGATCCTAATCCCCATTTTTGCCGTTATTTGGTACTGCTATTTTAGGGCTTGACAAATTCTTTCTGTGGTATATAATCTACCTATTCTATAGGATAAATAGACTATGATTTCACAGAAGACAAAGTATGCTTTAAAGGCGTTGTTGCTTCTCGCAGGGGATGAGAAGCAAAAGAAAGGCCCTGTGTTGATCTCTGATCTAGCCAAGAGAGGCAATATGCCCCTCAAGTTTTTAGAGGCCATCCTGTTAGAGCTTAAAAACAACGGTATTTTGCAGAGTAAGAAGGGCAAGGGCGGGGGTTATTCTTTAGGAAAGTCCGCGGATAGCATCATGCTGGGGGATGTGATTCGGCGCCTAGAAGGGCCTCTGGCGCTTTTACCGTGTGTGAGCCAGACGGCGTATAAAAAATGCGCGGAGTGCCACGACGAAGAAACCTGCGGGCTCCGGATTCTTTTTAAGGAAGTGCGTGACGCGACGACGCAAATTTTAGACAACACCAGCGTCGCGAAAGTATTAAGCGTAGAAGAAAAGTCATCAAACAATAAATCGCTGGTTTATTTTATTTAGGAGAAATGGAAATGAAGAGTTTGCGGTTTTTTATCTTGGCCATTTTTTTAATCAGCGGTTTGTTGCCGGGGCTGGCTTGGGCGGAAGAGTCCACCTCCAACGCAGAGCTTTTAAAACGCCTCGAAGCGTTGGAACTGGAAGTGCGCACGCTCAAACGGCAATTGGAAGTGAAAAAAGAAGACGAGGACAAGAAAGTCAAAGAATCTCCGCTTCTAACCGCTTCCGCCAAAGATGGATTTTCCATCAAATCACCGGATGATAACTTTAAGCTTAGGCTGACCGGTTACGCGATGGCGGACGGACGTTTTTTTACAGATAATAAAAAAGATCTTGGGACGACGGATACTTTTCAACTGCGTACCGTCCGCACTACTTTCCAGGGGACAGTCCATAAGGACTATGATTTTTATATCAGTCCGGAATTCGCGGGAACGACGGTTAACCTTCCCGACGCTTACATGGATGTTCATTACTGGCCTGAACTTAAACTACGCGCCGGAAAATTTAAAGAACCTTTTGGGCTTGAGCGGCTTCAATCGACGCCTACGATGGAATTCGCCGAACTTGGCCTTCCGAGCAACTTAGTGCCTAATCGTGACGCGGGCGTTCAAGTGTTTGGGGATCTTTTTGACGGCTCTGTGAATTACGCGATCGGCGCTTTTAACGGCGTGGAGGATTTGGGGACGAGCATTACCGATAACAACAATGAAAAAGATATCGCGGCACGTCTCTTTGTGCTTCCTTTTAAAAATACGGATCACGAATCTTTGAAAGGTTTGGGCGCGGGAATCGCGGCGACTTACGGACATCGTGAGGGTTCTACGGGTGCCGTTCCAACCTATCGTTCGCCGGGGCAAGCGACTATTTTTACCTACAGCACCGGCGTGACAGCCAACGGACCGGTCTCGCGGCTTTCACCTCAATTTTATTATTACACCGGCCCTTTGGGGATTTTGGGGGAATACGTGATTTCCGATGAAGAACTCAACCGGACGATTTTCGGCAATCTGGTACGTGAGAAAGTTGAAAACGACGCTTGGCAAATCGAAGCCACGTATCTTTTGACGGGCGAGGATGCTTCTTATAAAGGTGTGACGCCTCGTCATTCCTTTAGCTTGGAAGAACACCATTGGGGAGCTTTTGAGCTGGTGGGTCGTTACGGACAACTCGATATTGATGACCGGGTGTTTGATCTGGCATTGGCCAATTCCACTCAGTCCATCAGCCGCGCGGACGCGTGGGCTTTCGGACTCAATTGGTATTTGAATCGCAACGTCAAATTTGTGTTGGATTTCGAGCACACGGACTTTAGTGGAGGTGGTTATTCTCAAACAGAATCCCTGAAAGACCGGGATGATGAGAATGTTATTTTCAGCCGCCTACAATTGGTATTTTAAAAAACTATTTCTCTTAAGGAGTATTTGAAATGAAATTTAGAAATGGAATTGTGTTTTTGCTTTTAATTTTATCGGCACTGAATTTTCCTACGGTGGCGCTCGCTAAAGAAGTCGCGCTTTTAAACGTTTCTTACGACCCCACGCGGGAATTTTATCAGGAATACAATCAAGCTTTCGCCAAGCACTGGAAGGAAAAAACGGGCGAGAGTGTGAAAATCAATCAGTCTCACGGCGGCAGTGGCAAACAGGCGCGTGCGGTGATTGATGGCTTGGAAGCGGATGTGGTGACTTTGGCGCTGGCCTACGATGTGGACGCGATCAATGAAAAAGCCAATCTTCTGCCGAAAAAATGGCAGGCACGTCTGCCCAACAATAGCGCGCCTTACACCTCGACGATTGTATTTCTTGTGAGAAGAGGCAATCCGAAAAATATCAAGGACTGGGATGATCTGGCCAAGCCCGGCATCGCGGTGATCACACCTAATCCTAAAACTTCGGGTGGCGCGCGTTGGAATTATCTTGGCGCGTGGGGTTATGCGCTTAAAAAGTGGGGCAATGACGAAGCCAAGGCCAAAGAATTTTTGAGCGCGATTTACAAAAATGTGCCGGTGCTGGATTCTGGAGCCCGTGGCGCGACAACCACATTCATTGAAAGAGAAATCGGCGATGTGTTGATTGCCTGGGAAAATGAGGCGTATCTGGCGGCCAATGAATTGGGGCAAGGGAAGTTTGAGATTATCACCCCTTCGGTGAGTGTTTTAGCGGAGCCTTCGGTGTCGCTTGTTGACAAAAATGCCGACCGGCATGGCACGAGAGCGGCCTCGGAAGAATATTTGAATTATCTTTATTCTGACGAAGGACAAGAAATTGCCGCCAAACATTATTATCGCCCGCGAAATGAGGCAATCGCCGCAAAATACGCGAGCCAATTCGCCAAGGTCGAGCTTTTTACGGTTGATGAGATTTTTGGGGGATGGCAGAAAGCGCAAAAAACGCATTTTGCCGACAAGGGTATTTTTGATCAGATTTATTTGAGCTAATTTATTTAAACTAAATTTAAAAATGGCGCTGATTCCTAAAAAAAGAAGAATTCTTCCCGGCTTCGGACTGTCGCTGGGGTACACGATTTTTTATCTGTGCCTCATCGTTCTGATTCCGCTTTCGACGCTTTTTTTGAAAACGTCGAGCATGGGTTGGGCGTCGTTTTGGGAAGTGGTGACGTCACCCCGGGCTATCGCGGCTTATCGATTGAGTTTCGGCGCGGCGTTTATTGCCGCCATCGTCAACGCGGTATTCGGATTTCTGATCGCTTGGGTAATTTCCCGCTACTCTTTTCCGGGGAAAAAAATTGTCGACGCGCTAGTCGATCTTCCGTTTGCATTACCGACGGCGATCGCGGGTATCGCGCTTACCACGGTTTATTCTCCCAAGGGGTGGATTGGCGCGTCTCTTTTAAAGGTGGGGATTAAAGTAGCGTTTACACCTCTTGGGATTGTGACGGCTTTGATTTTTATCGGACTGCCGTTTGTGGTGCGCACGATTCAGCCGGTGTTGGAAGATTTGGATCCGGCGATTGAAGACGCGGCGGCGAGTTTGGGCGCGGGGCGTTGGCAGATATTCGCGCGGATTATTTTTCCCACCGTTTTTCCGTCGCTGATCACCGGATTTACGATGGCCTTT
>JAHFFN010000080.1 GCA_023247915.1 Candidatus Omnitrophota bacterium | reverse complement strand
CATCTGAAGCCTGGCGGCGTTCTGATTGTCAACGGGGAAGACCCGATGTTGGCGGATGTTTCTTACCCGCAGGGACGCGTGATCCGCGTCGGTTTTTCTAAAGAAAAAAATGAAGTTGTCGCCGATGCCTTGGTTCTAGATGCTACCGGCACCTCATTTGTTTTAAACGGAGAAGAAAATTTTAAAACACGCTTGTACGGCCGGCACAATGTTTTAAATTGTCTTTTGGCGATCACCGCGGCGAAGGAGCTGGGGATTACGGTTTCCAGCTTGCGAAAATCGCTTGAAACATTTCAATCGGTGCCTGGAAGGCTTGAATTTAGAAACGTGGACGGCCTTTGTTTTTTGAATGATTCTTACAACGCGAATCCTACTTCGTTTAAAGCGGCGCTCGAAACATTGAGAGAATTTAAATCCGAAGGCAAAAGAGGAGTCGTTTGCGGAGATATGCTAGAATTGGGGACTGAGGCGGAAACGCTTCATCGCCAGGCCGGAAATTTTTTGGCCGGGTGTGGTTTGGATTGGGTGATCGCCGCCGGGCCGCTTTGCAAATATCTGGTCGAAGGGGCTTTGGAGTCGGGATTGGATCCCAAAAAAATTCATCATGTGAAAGACAGTCGTGAAGCCGGTGTTTTATGCCGCCAGCTCGCGGTGCCGGGCGATACCGTTCTAATCAAAGGTTCGCGCGGCATGAAAATGGAAAAGGTTTTCGAATGCTTTACCACCTTTTATACCCGTTAAGGGCTTATTTTTTCGGTTTTAACGTTTTTCGTTACATCACCTTCCGCGCCGCGATGGCCAGTGTCACCGCGTTTACCGTAAGTCTTCTTATCGGCCCCTTGGTTATCCGTTTTCTCGCGAATTTAAATCTCAAACAAACGATTGAACGCGAAGGTTTTTCAAAACTCTACAAAGAACATGCCGGCAAAGAAAATGTGCCAACCATGGGCGGCGTTTTGATTTTGGGAGCGCTTCTTTCTTCTACGCTTTTGTGGGCGGATCTGACCAACCGTTATGTGCTTTTGACATTGCTTACCGTGGTGTGGCTGGGACTCATTGGATTTATCGATGATTATCTGAAATTGCTTAAGAAAAATTCGAAAGGGCTCACGGCATTTAGCAAAATGGCCGGACAAATCCTACTCGGCATCGGCATCGGCACTTTTTTATACTTGGATTCGCCGCTATGGCAGGAAATCGCCATTCCGTTTTTAAAGGATTGGTTTTTGGTGCTGGGGCCATTCTATATTATTTTTGTCTGCATCGTGATTTCAGGCGCTTCCAATGCCGTCAATCTGACAGACGGGCTTGACGGGCTCGCGGTAGGTTGTACGCTGATGATCGCGTTGACCTACAGTTTGTTTAGCTATGTCACCGGCAACGCGATTTTTTCGCAGTACCTGCAAATTCCTTTTGTTCCCGGCGCGGGAGAGCTGACTGTTTTTTGCGCGGCGCTTTTTGGCGCGGGGATGGGATTTTTGTGGTTTAATTCGCACCCTGCCAGTGTGTTTATGGGGGACATGGGATCCCTGAGTCTTGGAGGAGCGTTGGGCGTCGTGGCGATTTTTACCCGCAAAGAACTGTTGCTTCTGATTGTCGGAGGTATTTTTGTGCTGGAAGCGGTGTCAGTTATTTTGCAGGTGGGCAGTTACAAGCTCAGAAAAAAAAGAATTTTTATGATGGCGCCGATTCACCATCATTTTCAGCTCAAAGGCCTTTCCGAGTCTAAAGTCGTGATTCGCTTTTGGATCGTGTCGATTCTTTTAGGACTGCTTGGCTTGGCAACGCTCAAACTTCAATGAAGCTTGAAAAAAAGCGCGTGGCCGTTATCGGCCTGGGGAAAAGCGGCTTTGCCGCCGCGAAATTTTTGGCCGAAAAAAAATGTTTTGTCCGGGTGACGGATGCTTCCCAAAAAAAGGAAGTACTTGAAAATGCCGGCTATCTGCGGGGACTCGGCATTGAAGTGGAGACCGGTGCGCATACCGAAAATTTTTTAAAAGGCGCGGAGTTGATTGTCACAAGCCCCGGAGTTCCTAAGACCAGCCTTCCTCTGATTTACGCTAAGAAAAATCATATCCGCGTCATCAGCGAGATCGAACTTGCCGGATTTTTTTGTCCGGGACCCATTATCGGGGTGACCGGATCCAATGGAAAAACAACCACGAGTCATTTGATTCACCGGCTTTTGTCTGCGGCGGGAAAAAAAAGTGTTCTTTGCGGAAATGTCGGCTATTCTTTTTTAGAAGCTATTCAAGCCATGGACGCTAAAACGATCGCGGTGGTGGAACTAAGTTCTTTTCAATTGGAAGACAGCCCATCGCTTCGCCCAGAGGTGGCGGTGGTGCTGAATGTGAGCCCCAATCATTTGGATCGGCACGGAACCATGGCGGCTTACACCAAAGCCAAAGAGAAGATTTTTTCAAATCAAGGCAAAGTCGATACACTGATTTTAAATCATGACGACGCGCGGGTACGGGCGATGGCCAAAAAAGCGCGCTCACGGATCATTTTTTTTTCGAAAAAGACTTTGCGGAGCGGAGTTTTTGTTTCAAAGGATCAAATTTTGATTCGCCACCGGATCGGAAAAGTGCAGGCACCGCTGGAAATTTCGGGATTCGCGCTGGAAGGCGACCACAATCTGGAGAATATCTTAGCCGCGGTGTCGACCGTTTCACTTTTTGGTGTGCCCACGTCTAAAATGCGGGGAACACTCCACTCCTTTAAAACATTGGAACACCGGATCGAACGTTTAGGGGAGATTGATGGAGTGCATTTTATCAATGATTCTAAATCGACGACGCTAGACAGCACGCGCGCGGCGCTCTCGGCGTTTCAAGGCTCGATGATTTTGATCGCGGGCGGGCGTGACAAGGGAGCGCCTTTTGCGAAGATAGAAAACTTGGTCGCGAAAAAAGTCCGTTGGGCGGTGTTGTATGGCGAAGCGGCGCCCACGATCGCGGGCGCTTGGAAAAAATTTAAACACGTAAAGCGCGAAACGGATTTTAAAAAAGCGGTACGATTGGC
>JAHFFN010000013.1 GCA_023247915.1 Candidatus Omnitrophota bacterium | reverse complement strand
GATAAAATCCTGCTGTCGCCGATGTGCACGAGTTTCGATCAGTTTAATTCTTATGAGCATCGCGGGGAAACCTTTAAAGAGTTGTTCGAGAGTTTGAAAAAGGAAAAATCGTGGAAACGCTGAAAAAAGCCAGGAATCTGCTACTTGGTTCGGCATTGATTCTTTTGGCGATCGGCATCGTGATGATTTATAGCGCCAGCGCGATTTACGCGTTGGATCGGATGAAGGACACCGCGTATTTCTTGAAAAGGCATTTGGCTTATCTGGCGCTAGGATCCATTCTTGCGGTTTGGGCGTCCTCCGTGGATTTTAACGGACTCCGGAAGCATGCGCGCTCGATTTTGATCGCGGCCGGCGTTTTGCTGGTCGCTGTGTTGATCCCTCATGTGGGGCATGCCGCCGGCGGCGCGCGGCGCTGGTTCAAAATTTTTGGCTTCAGTTTTCAACCCTCGGAGTTTTTGAAATTAGCCATTATTTTTTATATGGCGGATTTTTTGGATCGCAAAAAAGACAGTTTGACGGATCTCAAACACACGGTGTTTCCGGCTTTATTTGTGCTGGGGCTTTGCACGGGGTTGGTGCTGAAGCAACCGGATTTCGGCACGGCCGTGACTATCGCTTTTGTAGTCTTTATTCTTTTTTTTGCCGCAGGTTTTCGGATTTCTTATCTTCTTACGGCACTTTTAGTGGCGGCGCCGGTGATTGTGGCCGCGGCACTTGCCAAGCCGTATCGCCGTAAACGGTTTTTGGCTTTTTTTCATCCGTGGGAAGATCCGCGAGGCGTGGGTTTTCAAATCATCCAATCTTTTTTGGCGCTCGGCTCCGGCGGCATTTTTGGTGTGGGGTTGGGGCAATCCCAGCAAAAGCTTTTTTACTTGCCGGAATCCCACACGGATTTTATTTTTTCCATTATCGGAGAAGAGTTGGGATTTATCGGAGCTAGCTCCGTTGTGATTTTATTCGCGGTATTTATTTTTGCCGGTATTGTCATCGCTTTCCGGGCTAAAAGCCGTTTTTCTCAGCTGTTGAGCCTGGGTCTTGTGAGCCTTATCGGGCTTGAGGCGATGATTAATATCGGTGTGAGCATCGGCGCACTGCCCACCAAGGGACTGTCGCTTCCATTTATCAGTTATGGCGGCTCGGCACTTTTGGCGAATATGACCGCGGTGGGCCTTTTGATCAATATTTCCAAAGAACTTCCTGACCAGGTATGAACGACCGTCCTTTAAAAATTATTTTGGCCTGCGGCGGAACCGGCGGCCATATCTTCCCTGCATTTAGTCTCGCGGAAGAGCTTAAAAAGCGCGATCCGCTGGTTCAGGTCGTCTATGTGTGTGGAAAGTTGGACATTGAAGAGGCTATTTTTAAGCCGATGCGGAAAGAAAAGGTAGTTTCGATTGAAAGCGCCCCGTTTCGCGGCGCTTCGTCTTTAGGTCGGCCGAGTTTTATATTAAAATTGATGTCCGGATTTTTTTCTTCGCTCGGGATTTTATTCCGCGAAAAACCGGATCTGGTTGTCGGCTTTGGAGGGTATTTTTCTTTTCCGGTGGTGATAGCGGCCAAGCTTTGCGGGGTGCCCACATTGCTTCATGAGCAGAATGTGTTTCCCGGAAAGGCCAATCGTTTTCTGGGGCGCGTGGCGGACGCGGTGGCGCTCAGCTACTGGGAAACCGAGAAATATTTGACACCGCATAAAAACCGCCGCGTGACCGGAAATCCCGTACGCCCTGCAATTGAAAAAGATTCTCGCCAAGAAGCGCTTCGTTTTTTTGAATTTTCCCCGGAAAAGAAAACCTTTTTGATTTTGGGCGGCAGTCAAGGCGCGGAGTCTATCAACACTCTTTTTTTGGACTCGCTTGAATTTTTGAGCGCCGCTTTTAAATCGGGAAGCCAAGTATTGCATCTTTGCGGAAAGCTTGCTCCGGAAAAAACGCTAGAGCGTTGCCGTGCGGCGGGACTGCAGGCGAAAGCCTATTCTTTTTTTGAGCGCATGGACTTGGCCTATGGTGCGACGGATGTCGCTTTTGGTCGGGCGGGCGCGACTTTTTTGGCGGAAATCGCGACTAAAAAAATCCCTGCAATTTTAGTACCTTATCCACACGCGGACGGGCACCAGCGTTTTAACGCGGAAGTTTTCGCTGAAGGTCACCAGGCGGTGGTGGTGGAGCAATCCGCCATGACTCCGCAAAAATTAGCGTCGCTTTTGGAGGCTTCCGCCGCTAAAATTAAGCCAGGAGAAAGAGCTGTGTCCGGCGACCATCCAACGAGCGCCGGAAACGCGCGTGAAAAGCTGGCGGATTTTGTGTCAGAGATTCTTCTTAAGAAAAAACATGCAAAATAAAAAAATTCATTTTATCGGTATTGGCGGGATCGGGATGAGCGGTATTGCGCGCGTCTATCTTTCCAAGGGTTTTCAGGTGCAGGGCAGTGACTTGAAAAAAACGCCGATTTTGGAGGATTTGGAGAAAGCCGGCGCCAAAATTTTTATCGGACACAGCGCTGCTAATCTGGAAGGGGCGGATCTGGTGGTTTATTCCTCGTCCATTTCCGTGAATCATGTGGAACGCGCCGCGGCTTTAGAGAAAAAAATTCCCATTATCCATCGCGCCGAAGCCTTGGCAGATATCTGCCGTGATAAATTCACCATCGCGGTGACCGGGACTCACGGCAAAACCACGACCACGGCCTTGGTCGGGATGGTGTTAAAAGAAGCCGAACGCGATCCGATGATTGTGGTGGGGGGGTTGGTGAGTTTTTTTGGCGGGAACGCTTGCGACGGAGCCGGCCGGGAAGTGGTGATCGAAGCGGATGAAAGCGATTCTTCTTTTTTACACTTTTCACCCTCCATTGCGGTGGTGACCAATATTGAAGAAGAGCATATGGATCATTTTGGGTCGATGCAAAAAATCGAAGCGACATATCGGCAATTTATCGGAAGGCTTTCGGCGGTGGGCGTCTGGTTTGGATGCGCGGAAGACGCCCAAGTTTTAAAAATGGCTTATGAGAATGCCCGGCGCTCAAAACTTTATGGATTTAAAGAGGGTGCGGATATTCGCGCGACGGATTTGGTGGAATGTCCGCAAGGGGAGCGAGGCGTTTCCTTTAAGGTGTGGGTGCATGGAAAAAATTTGGGAGCGATTCAATTAAAAATCATCGGGCGTCATAACACCTTAAACGCGCTCGCGGCCGTGGGAGTGGGGCTGGAGCTCGGGATCCCGTTTGAAATTATTCGCCGCGCGCTTGAGAAATACAAGGGCGCCGCGCGCCGCTTTGACGTCAAATATGAAAACAAACAATATCTGGTAGTGGATGATTACGCGCATCATCCGACGGAGATTCAAAAAACACTTTTGGCGGCTCGGGGACTTGGAAGAAAAAGAATTTTAGCGATATTTCAGCCGCATCGTTACACGAGAACTCGCTCTTTTTTGAATGATTTTGCAAAAAGCTTCAGCGACGCGGATGAGTTGATCATCACCGATATCTACGCCGCCAGTGAAGCGCCTATTCCCGGCGTGACCGGACAAAGCGTCGCGGAGGCTATTAAAAAAACAGGGCATCCTGGAGTCTTGTTCTCAGAACGTCAGCATGTGACGGAGTTGGTGCGGCGTCAAATGCGCCCCGGCGATTTGGTGATCGCGCTTGGCGCGGGAGATATTTATCGCGTGGCGGATGAGGTGGCCGGTGCCCTTTAAGGAAATTCGCGGAAAAGTTTGTCCGAATGAACCTCTTTCCAAACACACCTCCCTTAAAATCGGCGGCCCCGCCGAATTTTGGATAGAACCCGAAGACATTGAAGACTTAAAAAAAACACTGGCCATTTGTAAAGCGGAGCATATTCCCGTTCAGGTTTTTGGCGCGGGCAGTAATTTGTTGGCGCCGGATGAAGGATTAAAAGGCGCGGTAGTGCACGCCGGAGACGCATTTTTTAGGCGACTCGAGGAAGAGGCCGGGCTGATAAGAGCGGGCGCCGGGACGCCCAACACTCTTTTTATTCAATACGCGATTGGTCGAGGGTATGGAGGTTGTGAGTTTTTGACCGGCATCCCGGGGAATATCGGCGGGGCGATCGCAATGAACGCGGGAAGCCACAATCATTCGATTGAAGAGATTTTGGAAGGAGTGCGCGTGGTCGATTTTGAAGGGCGGGAGCAACTTTTGACAAAAAATCAGATCCCGTTTCGTTATCGCAGCGCCGGCCTGAGAGAGATGTTTATTGTGGAAGGGATTTTCAGGCTTCCCCAGGTTCCGCGAGCCCAAACTCAGAAAACTTTGGAGGAGTACCGCGATTATCGCCAAAAAACTCAGGATTTGCATTATCCGAGCGCGGGCTGTATGTTTAAAAATCCCTCAACGCCCGGCTGTTCCAGCGGAAAATTAATCGATGAAACGGGTTTAAAGGGCAAGCGTGTCGGAAACGCTCAAGTTTCTTTGAAGCATGGGAATTTTATCATCAATCTGGGCGGTGCCAAGGCCTCCGATGTGAAGCATTTGATTGAAGAGGTGCAGTCGGAAGTGCGAAAAAAAACAGGCGTTATTCTTGAAACGGAAGTGAAGATTTTATGAGTTCCAAAATCGCGGTTTTATGCGGCGGGCCGTCTTGCGAAAGAGAAGTATCGTTAATTTCCGGAAAAGCGGTGTACGACGCGCTTTTGGCAAAAGGATACGATGTTTTTATGTTGGATCCGGATCCGGCCGGAAAATTTATAACAGAGCTTAAGAATAAAAACGTTTCTTTTGTTTTCATCGCGCTTCATGGAAGTTTCGGTGAGGATGGCGAAGTTCAGCGGCTTCTTGAAAATGCCGGGATTGGCTATACAGGACCCGGCCCGGCGATCAGCGAGATCGCTTTTAACAAAGCCAAAACCCAAACGCTTTTTAAAAAGGCGGGGGTGTTGGTGCCAGATTTCCAAATCCTAGAACAGGGCGCTGTGCCCATGATTAAAAAATTTCCGGTGGTAGTGAAGCCCGCGGAATCCGGATCGAGTGTGGGGATTAGCATTGTCCGGGAGGCGGCGGATTTGGCGAAGGCGGTGACGGAAGCTTTCCGTTATTCTCGGCAAGTATTAGTCGAGGAGTACATCGCGGGTCGCGAATTGACGGTTGGAATCTTGGGCGGGGAACCTCTTCCGGTGGTGGAAGTGGCGGCGCAGAGAAATTTTTATGATTATGAAGCGAAGTACAAGGACACTGGGACTCGTTATGAGGTTCCCGCGAATCTTGAGCCCGAACAAGCCCATCGCGTGACGGAAATGGCCATCAAAGCGTATCAAGCCATTGGCGGGCAGGTGATGGGTCGCGTTGATATTATTTTAGGACAAGATAACCAGCCGTATGTCTTGGAAATAAATACCATTCCAGGGCTTACGGGCAAAAGCCTGCTCCCCAAGGCGGCCAAGGCTCAGGGCATCGATTTTGGCGATCTTTGTGTTAAAATCCTTGAATTATCTTTAGAGGCAGTCAGGACTTAAAAAGGGGTTATGGCGAAGTTTTTTAAGACAAAAGTCAAAAAAAAGACGGGTGGAAATTCCCTGGCTCTGCATGTGTGGGGAGCCTTCCGAAAGATGATTTTTTTCTCCCTACCGTATCTCTTGGTGTTGGTGGGGGTTGGGGCTTTATTTGGTGGGATTATCGCCTATGCGATCAATTCCTCCGTATTTCGTCTAACGGAAGTCAAAATTTTAAATATCGGCACTGTGACCCAGGCGCAGGCTTTTAATTTTTGCGAACTGAAGCCCGGTGAAAACCTGATCACGCTGGATTTGGTGAATGTTCAGCAGATGATTAAACGCCGGCACCCCGAATTTAAAGAAGTGCTGGTTCGCCGCGTGCTTCCCAATCGCATCGAGGTGTTGCTGAAACGCCGGACACCGGCCGCGCAAATCGCTTTTTCAAAATACGTGCAGGTGGATCGGGACATGATTTTACTGCCGGGTTCCAGCACCGTGCCGTTTAAAAACTTAACGACGATTGAAGGCGTGCCGGTGCCTCGCGCGGGACTTTTGGTGGGAATGGAGATCAAGGACTCGGCGGGAGTCAAAGCGTTGAAGTTGACGGAAGTTATTCATCGCTCGAATGTGCTGCGAAATCACATTTTAACAAAAATTAAAATCGCTGACCGCGACGAGCTTTTTTTGGTGGTGGATGGGTCGGTGGAGATTCGTCTAGGCAACAATCATTTGATCGAAAGACTCAAAATTTTAGACCAAACATTGAAAACCATGGAACTAGATCCCTCCAAAATTCGTTACATCGATCTGAGGTTTGACGACCTGGTCATTGGGCCTGTATGAGTTTGGCTGTATCCGTTTTAGATTTTGGCGTTAAAAATACCATCGCTCTGATTGCTGAAAAAAAAGAAGACGGAAGCTTTTCTCTTTTAGGCGGCGGTGAGGCGAAAGCGCGCGGATTAAAAGACGGGCAGATTGTCCATCTGGGGGACGCGACCGAATCGGTTGTGGAAGCGCTTCGAAAAGCCGAAAAAGCGTCCGGGGTTAAAACAGACACGCTTTATTTTAATTTTGATGATCCCGCGATAGAGAGTGTTCGCGTGCAGGGCTCTAAGCATCTTTCCGGCGAAGGCCAAATCGACGCGGAGACAGTCACGCTGGCTCGCCGAGCCGCGGAACGGCTGATCAATGATTTTGAAAAAACCATTGTGTATGCCAAAGAGATCGGGTTTGTGATCGATGATCGCGACGCGGTTTTAAATCCTGTCGGTGTTTTTGGGCAGAAGCTGGATATTTTGATGCAGGTTCTTCTGGCGCGGGCGAGCCTGGTGGATTTGTGGAAGTCGGTGATTCGCCGTGCGGGACTCTCTAAAGGCGTAGCGGTGCCAAGCATTCTTTCAAGTCTTTATGGCATTTTGCCGCGCGAAGATCGCCAGAGAAAACGTCTGGTGCTGGATCTTGGAACCGATTTTCTGAATGTGTGTGTGTTCAGTCACGCCACGATTCAAGATTATCAGATCGCGGTGACGCCGGACGCGACGGCTGCGGCGATTGGCGAGCAGGCTTTGCAGATGGCCAAAGTTTTTTTTCAGAAGCATCCGGATGCCGAGCAAGTGCTGCTCACCGGTGACTACGCGGAAAACGAGCTTTTTTCACGATTATTCAAAGAATCTTTTTTGGTGCCGGTGTTCGTTCCGACGCCGTTGGGCGTGACTCAGCTGGCTCAGCCACGATTGGCCTCCGCGGCCGGACTTTTGTTTGTGGCGGACGAGATGGAAGTGAAAAAGCCTTTATTTGAAGGACGCCGGGGAATCATGAATCAAGCCAAGTCAAAAGCGGCATCATTCATTCAAGAATATTTTTAAAAAAGGACAATACCTTGAAGTTTAGCCCAATTTCAGAAGTGCTAGCGGATCTCAAAAAAGGAAAGCTCATCATTGTGGTGGATGACGCTGACCGCGAGAATGAGGGGGATCTGATTGTGGCCGCGGAACACGCGACGCCGACGCATATTAATTTTATGGCCAAACACGGACGCGGGATTATCTGTGTGCCGATGGAGTCCAAGCGGCTCGCGGAGCTTGGCATTGATTTGATGGTGTCGGATAACACGGATGAATTCAAGACGGCGTGGACGGTTTCTATCGACGCCAAGCATGGGGTCACCACGGGTATTTCCGCGTATGATCGCGCCAAAACGATCAAGGTGTTGATCGACGTCAAATCTAAAAAAGACGATTTGGCTCGCCCCGGGCATATTTTTCCTTTGAAGGCTAAAGAGGGCGGGGTGTTGGTTCGCGCCGGACACACGGAAGCTTGCGTGGATCTGATGCGCCTTTCTGGTCTTTATCCGGCGGGAGCCATTTGCGAAATCATGAATGATGACGGAAGTATGGCCAGAACGCCCGATCTTTTAAAATTCGCCAAAGAGCATAAGCTCAAAATGTGCACGATTCGCGATTTGATCGAATACCGCCGCAAAAAAGAAAAATTGGTGTTCAAGGCCGTGGAAACGCGGATGTCGACGGATTATGGAGAATTCAAATTGGTCGCGTATGAATCCACGGTGGACAAAGATTATCATGTGGCGCTTTTGATGGGAGATATTGATCCTCACAAGCCGACATTGGTGCGCGTACATTCCGAATGCTTTACCGGGGATATTTTTGGATCCAAGCGTTGTGATTGCGGAGAGCAGCTGCATAGCGCGCTCCGGCAAATCGCCCACGCTAAGAAAGGTGTACTTCTCTATATGCGCCAAGAAGGCCGCGGTATCGGACTTTTAAATAAATTAAAGGCGTATCAATTGCAGGACTCCGGGTTGGATACGGTTGAAGCCAATCAGAAGCTGGGTTTTCCGGCGGATTTGCGTCATTACGGAGTGGGCGCTCAGATTTTGGCGGATTTGGGGATCAAAAAACTGAGACTCATGACGAATAATCCTAAAAAAATCGTGGGGCTCGAGGGTTATGGCCTGGAAGTGGTGGAGCGCGTGCCGATCCAGATCAAGCCGGGCAGTCATAACAAAAAATATTTGGACACTAAAAAGAAAAAACTAGGACATCTTCTGGATGCGTGGGCTCATGCCAAAAAAAAGCGCTAAATTAGCTTCCGGAGTGCGTCGCATCAAGGGTGGTTTTTCAGGCCAAGGAAAAAAGATAGGGCTTGTGGTCGCCGAGTTTAATGAATTTTTAACCGAGAGGCTTTTGGAAGGAGCGCTCGACGCGCTTTTAAGGCATGGCGTCGCCAAAAAAGATATTCAGGTGGTCTATGTGCCGGGAGCGTTTGAGATTCCGCTGGCGTTAAAAAAGATATTGGCACAGAAAAAATTTCATGCGGTGATCACGCTGGCGGTAGTGATCAAAGGAAAAACAAAACATTTTGATCAGGTGGTCAACGAGACCGCTAAAGGTGTCCGTGAATTGTCCCAAAAAAGCGAAGTGCCTGTGATTTTGGGTGTGATCCCGGCACTCACCGAGCATCAAGCGATACAGCGTGTGGGTTTAAAAAGCGCCAATAAAGGGCGCGAGTGGGCCTTGTCCGCGATAGAGATGGCCAATCTTCTTCCGAAACTGAAGGGCAGGTAAAATCTTTTGAGAAAACGCACCCGTAGCCGTGAATTCGCGCTTCAGATTTTGTATCAGTTGGAAATCACCCAAGGCGATGTGGACGGCGTCTGCGAGGATTTCTGGAAAGATCGAAGTGATTTGACTCTCACGCATTCCGAAAAGAAAGCCGCCGAAGAAGACAAGAAAGATCCCGAAGTGCGTTTGTACGCCGAAAAACTGGTGCGTGGCACCATTGAAAATTCTACCAAGATTGATCAGGTGGTCGAGCGTTACGCGGAAAATTGGAATATGGAACGGATGGCGTATGTGGATCGCAATATTATCCGGATCGCTTCTTTTGAAATGCTCTATGTCGACGATATTCCCGTCAAAGTGGCAATCAATGAGGCGGTGGAATTGGCCAAACGTTACGGCGAAGATGATTCTTCCAAGTTTGTGAACGGGATTCTGGACCGTATCGCCAAAACAGAATGCTCAAAATAAATTCTCAAGACCTCCGTTTTATGCAAGAGGCGATTCAAATCGCCAAAAAAGGGTGTGGGAATGTGCACCCCAATCCTTGCGTGGGCGCGGTGCTGGTCAAAAATGGCCGTGTTATTTTATCGGGCGCGCATCTAAAATTTGGCGGGTCTCACGCCGAAGTGGCGGCTATCTCAAAAAATCCTTCTCTGGCGCGAGGCGCGACACTGTATGTCACCTTGGAGCCTTGCGCTCATTATGGAAAGACACCTCCTTGCGCGGATTTTGTCGCGCGTCATGGGATCAAAAAAGTGGTGATCGGGATGCAAGACCCCAACCCCCTGGTATCGGGTCGCGGCCTTCGATTTTTAAAAAAAGCGAGGCTCGAGGTCGTTTGCGGGGTTCTTGAAAAAGAATGCCGTGAATTGAATAAAGATTTTTCGCATTGGATTCGTCATCAAATGCCGTATGTGTTGGTGAAAGCCGCGCAGAGTCTGGATGGGAAGATTGCCACCCGTTCCGGTGAGTCTCGGTGGATCACGGGGTCGCCCGCTCGAAAATTTGGGCATCAACTGCGGGCGGAAGCGGACGCTATTTTGGTGGGAGTCAACACGGTTTTAAAGGACAACCCGCGTCTTAGCGCGAGAGCCTCCAAGAAAGCGCCTCAGCCGCTCAAAGTAATTTTAGACAGCCATCTGCGTACGCCGGTGTCCGCCAAAGTGTTCTCGCGGCAATCCCCGGCACCGGTCATTATTTTTACGACAGAAGCCGCGGCAAAAAATAGACGAAATCTTTATCGCGGCAAAGCCGAGATCATTTCGGTAAAGAAAAAAAATGGGCATGTGGATTTGATTTCGGCACTAAAAATTTTAGGCAAGCGCGGGGTCGTGAAACTTCTGATTGAGGGCGGGGGAGAAGTGATTTCCAGCGCGTTTTCGGCGGGCGTTGTCAAAGAGGCCTACTTTTTTATCGCGCCGACGGTGATTGGCGGCAAGAATGCCGCCGCGTCGGTTTCGGGTCAGGGCGCCAAACGCATGAAAGATGTGTTTCGTTTTAAAAAATATGAAATAAAGAAGTTGGGCAAAGATATTTTGATGCATGGAGAGTTTTAATGTTTACTGGAATCATTGAAGCTAGTGGCATTCTTTTAAAATTTTCCCAAAAGAAGGGAACTCAAAAAGTTTCGCGGATGGAATTAAAAGTTCCTGCCTTGATGACGCGGGGTCTCAAAATAGGATCCAGCGTGGCGGTCAACGGCGTTTGTCTGACGGCTGTTAAAAAAACGCCCAAGACTCTTTTTTTTGAAGTGGTGGAGGAGACCAAGAAGCGCAGTGCGTTGGGGCAATTGACGGTGGGAGACGCCGTTAATCTTGAACGACCGATGAAATTAAATGCCCGGGTTCATGGACATTTTGTTTTAGGGCATGTGGACGGACTTGGCAAAGTACAAAAAGTCATTGCCAAGGGGCGCCAAAAAAGCTTTTTGATCGCGTTCCCGAAAAGTTTAAAAAAATTGATCCATGAAAAAGGTTCCATCGCGATTGACGGAATCAGCCTGACCGTGGGAAAGGTCAGCGCGGACGCTTTTTGGACGCATTTGATTCCGCACACCCTGAAACACACCAATACCGGAAAATATCAGATCGGCACAAAGGTCAATTTGGAAGCCGACATTCTCTCCAAAATCGCTCTTCAATGAATCGTTTAATTAAAGAAAAAAGCCCGTATTTGCTCCAGCACGCGAACAATCCCGTGGAGTGGCATGCGTGGAATGACGAAGCGTTTGCCAAAAGCCGGAATGAAAATAAGCCGATTCTTTTGTCGATCGGGTATTCCACCTGCCATTGGTGCCATGTGATGGAGCATGAGTCTTTTGAGGATGCCGTGACGGCTGAGCTCATGAATCGAGATTTTATTTCGATCAAGGTGGATCGGGAAGAGCGACCCGACATTGATCAGCTGTATATGAATTATGTCATGGCGACGACCGGAAGCGGGGGCTGGCCGATGACGGTGTTTTTAACGCCGGATAAAAAACCATTTTATGGCGGCACTTATTTTCCCCCTGAAGATCGCTATGGCATGCCCGGGTTTAAAACGCTCTTGCTTGAATTGGCGCATGCTTGGAAAAACCGCCGCGATGAAATTATTCGTTCGGCAGATTCCGCTACCGCCTTTTTAAACGCTAAAAATGAAAATCAAAAATCCGAAGTTTCTCTAAGCGCCAAAATACTGGAAGCCGCGTTTGAGCGGCACCGGGCTAGCTTTGACGCGGAGTGGGGAGGATTTGGCGGCGCGCCCAAATTTCCGAGAACTCATACGCTTTCCATGCTGCTGAGGCATTGGCGGCGCAGCCAAAACCCCGACGCCTTGATTCTGGTGGAAAAAACATTGCAAGCGATGGCGCGAGGCGGCATCTATGATCAGATTGGCGGAGGATTTCACCGGTATTCGACAGACAATCAATGGCGTGTGCCGCATTTTGAAAAAATGCTCTACGACCAGGCTTTGCTGACCGGCGTCTATCTGGAAGCTTTTGAAGCGACGCTCCGCCCGGAATACGCGAAAATTGCCGAGGAGACATTGGCGTATGTGACGCGTGAGATGACGGACGTTCAAGGCGGATTTTTTTCGGCTCAAGACGCGGATAGCGAAGATCCTTATCATCTGGGAGAAAAACGCGAAGGCGCTTTTTTTGTGTGGGCTCAAAAAGAAATCGAAGCTCTTTTCCCGGCGGAAGAAGCGTCCGTTCTTTTATTTTTTTATGGAATACGGCCGGAGGGAAACGCACTTTCCGATCCTCACAAAGAATTTGGGGGATACAATGTATTGCATCAATCCCATACACTTCAAGAAACGGCCGCTCATTTTAAAAAAACCGAAGCTCAGATCGAGGCTGTTCTCGCCAAGGCTCGCGGCCTTCTCTTAGAGAAGCGCGGTGAAAAACCTCGTCCGCATTTGGATGACAAGGTACTGACGGATTGGAATGGGCTCATGATTGCCGCTTTTGCCCGCGCGGCCTCCGTACTAGGAGAGCCTCGTTACGCCAAAACAGCGACGGCCGCCGCCAACTTTATTTTAAAACGTCTTCAGGATTCCAAGGGAGTGTTGCTTCACCGCTACCGCGATGGAGAGTCGGGGATTCGCGCCAGTCTCAATGACTATGCTTTTTTGATTTACGGGCTTCTTCACCTTTATCAGGCGACATTCGAGCCGGCGTGGCTTGAGGAATCGAAACGCTTGGCTCAAGAAATGATGGAGCGTTTTTGGGATCGGAGCTCTGGCGGGTTTTTTCTCGCGGGAGCGGACGCACAAGACTTGATCGCGCGAAGCAAAGAAGTTTATGACGGCGCAATTCCTTCCGGAAATTCCATGGCGGCTACGGTGCTTGTTTTACTCAGTCGTTATGCGCCGGATGCGTCTTTTGGCGAGATGGCGGACAAGACACTGCAATTTTTTTCAGGCGACATCGCCGCCGAGCCTACGGCCTATCCTCAAATGCTGGTGGCGCTGGATTTTCAAATCGGCCCTTCTTATGAAATAACGATCGCGGGTTCTCGAGAGGAATCGTTCGTCAAAGCCGCGCTCCAAGAAATTTATTTGCGCTTTATCCCTAATAAAATTATCATGCTGGATGAGACGGGTCAAAGACTTGTGGAAGGCAAAGCCGCCCTTTACATTTGTCGCGGTCGCGCGTGCGAACGCCCTGTCACCAAGATTGAAGATTTAGGAAAAGTATTGAATAATACTCTAGTCAACCCATGAGGAGCTCCCATGATAACCGAGACAAAGACCATGACTGAAAATCCCCTCAAACGGACGTTGGCTTACGGACAAAGCATCTGGTATGACGGTCTTGTCACCAAAGAAGAATTTGCCCGCCTGATCCAGGAAGACGGGGTGCGCGGAGCGACCACCAATCCCGCGATTTTCGAAAAAGCGCTTTCCGGCACGGAATACAACGCCGAAATCGCAAAGCTCAAGAACCAATCCGAGGAAGAAATTTACCGGTTGTTGTCGGTTCGCGCTGTTCAAGAGGTGGCGGATGAGTTTTTGAATGTGTATCGCCAGACACGCGGTCATGATGGCTTTGTTTCGATCGAAGTAAGTCCTCTTTTAGCCTATGACACTCAAAAAACCATTGAAGAAGCCAGGGAGCTTTGGCGTTTGGTGGGGCGTAAAAATGTGATGATTAAGGTGCCGGCCACCCGTGAAGGCATTCCCGCCATCGAGACTCTGATTTCTGAAGGAATTAATGTGAATATCACACTCATTTTTTCGATTGAGCGCCACGAAGAAGTGATGTCTGCCTATATTCGCGGGCTGGAGAAGCGTTTGGCGGCCGAACAGCCTTTGACCGGCATCGCTTCGGTGGCGAGTTTTTTTGTCAGCCGCGTGGACAGCGCTGTTGACAAATTGTTAGCCGACAAAAAAAATGCCGCGGCCAACGCGCTTTTAGGAAAAGTCGGCATCGCCAATTCCAAAGCGGCGTATGACGCGTTTCGGAAAAATTTTTACGGAAAACGTTTTGAAAAATTAAAGGCCGCTGGCGCGCAGGTTCAGCGCCCGCTCTGGGCGAGCACCGGCACGAAAAATCCCGCGTACAAAGACGTTTTGTATGTGGAGGAGCTAATGGGTGTGGATACGGTCAACACAGTGCCTCCACCAACGCTCGATGCTTTTCGTGATCACGGGGTTCCCGGCGCGCGTTTGGACAAAGAGATGCAATCGGCTTACGGCGTTCTGGAAAGCTTGAAATCCTTTGGAATTAGTTTGTCCCAAGTCACCGAAGAACTTGAAAAAGCGGGAGTCAAAGCATTCAACGAAGCGTATTTGAAAATTATGGAAGGAATTAAGGTTAAAAAACAATGAATCCGATCATCAATCAGCCCAAATCTTTTTGGGGAAACGCGCAAGACAGTATTCAGGAATGGACAGACAAACTCGCCAAGCAATCCGTGATACGCCGTCTTTGGGAAAAGGACGCATCGCTTTGGACTAAAAACGAAGAAGGCCAGAAAGAGGTGAAAGCGCGTTTGGGATGGCTGGTGCTTCCCGAGCGGATGCGTGAACTCACGGCGGATATGGTCTCTTTTGCCAAAGAAATCAAGGGCGAGGGCTTTACCCATGTTCTTCTTTTGGGAATGGGGGGCTCAAGCTTGGCGCCGGAGATGTTTCAAAGTGTTTTTGGAAACACCTCGGGAAGTCCGGAGTTGGTGGTTTTGGACAGCACGGATCCGGGACGCGTCAAAGACATCGAAGGCAAAGTGAATCTCGAAAAAACCCTTTTCATTGTTTCTTCCAAATCCGGCGGGACGGTGGAGCTTCTTTCATTTTTCAAATATTTTTACGAAAAAATCAAATCAACCCAGGCGGATCGGGCAGGCGCGCAATTTGTCGCGATCACTGATCCCGGATCCCCTTTGGCGGATTTGGCCAAGAGTCATCATTTCAGAAAGATTTTCTTGGCGCCTCCGGATGTGGGCGGGCGTTTTTCCGCGCTGACTTTTTTTGGGCTTCTGCCGGCGGCTTTGATCGGGGTGGACGTGAAGAAAGTTTTGGAAAGCGCTCAGCGTATCAAAGATTTTTGTTCGGCGGACATTCCTGCCGGTCAACACGCGGCGGCGACATTGGGCATCGCGATGGCGGTCTTGGCGGAGTCTGGTCGTGACAAGCTGACGATTTTAACGACGCCCGGGTACGAATCTTTTGGAGATTGGGCCGAGCAGTTGGTCGCCGAAAGTACCGGAAAAGAAGATTTGGGAGTGGTGCCGATTGTTCGCGAAGGCATCGGTTCTTTGGAGTCCTATGGCAATGACCGCTTTTTTGTCGCGCTCTTGTCGAATCAGGAGCCAGAGAAAAACGCGGCTCTCGAGAAGTTTTTATCTCAAGCCGAAAAAGAAGGGCATCCTGTTTTGACTTTTCGCATTGAAAGCGCGGCAGGACTTGGCGGGGAATTATTTCGCTGGGAAATGGCGACGGCTATCGCGTCGGCGCTTCTGAAGATCAACGCGTTTGATCAACCGGATGTGCAATCAGCCAAAACCAGCACGAAGGCGATTTTGAAAACGGTCGAGGCGGGCGGAAGCATTGCGGTGAAGAATTCCAATATGGAGTTAGACGCGTTTTGGGAAAATGCCGAAGAAGGCGATTATGTGGCAATCTTGGCATTTCTTCCGGATCGCGAACCGCTTCGCAATGAACTGGTAAAACTACAGACAGAGCTTCGCAATAAAACCCGTTTGGCCGTGACGCTTGGTTTTGGGCCGCGTTATTTGCATTCGACAGGTCAGCTTCACAAAGGCGGCCCCGGCAAAGCCGTATTTATTCTTTTGACCGCGGAAACAACTGAAGATCTTCCGATCCCGGGAGAGAAATACGGTTTCTCGCAGTTGGAATTGGCGCAGGCGATGGGGGATTTTCAAGCGCTGGAATCTAAAGGCCGCTGGGTTTATCATGCCCGCTTAAAAGAAGTGTCAGAAGCGGAGCTTCAGCGGGTTTCGGCGGAGATTTTAAAATCATCGCAACTGATTAAATCCGAAGCTTAATGAAATTTACTCAAACGCCGTTCAAAGGGCTGGTGGTGATTGAGCCCGTCGTTTTTAAAGACGCGCGCGGCGCTTTTTTTGAATATTACCGCGAGGATGTTTTTAAAAAGAACGGCATCCGAGAAAAATTTGTGCAAGACAATCACAGCGTCTCCGCCAAAGGCGTGCTTCGTGGACTGCATTATCAATCGAGCCCCAAAGCGCAGGCCAAGCTGGTGCGTGTGATTCGCGGATCGGTTTTTGATGTGGCGGTGGATTTGAGAGCGGGCTCAAAAACTTTTGGCCGTTATTTTTCCTGCGTGCTCACCGCCGAGAACCGGAAAATGCTTTATATTCCGAAGGGTTTCGCTCACGGTTTTTGCGCGCTGGAGGACAATACGGAATTTTTGTACAAAACGTCCTCGGTTTATTCTCCAAAGCATGAGAGAGGGCTCCGGTGGAATGATCCAACTCTGGGCATTGACTGGCCTAAAGTGAAGGGCGGTTACCAGGTTTCGGACAGAGACACCCGTTATCCCGCATTTCAACAAACATCGCGAGGGAAGAATCGATGAATGAAGAGCATAAGCCGGCCGTAGAGTTAGGATTGGTTTCCGTTTTGTTTCGAGCGGGAGTCGCGACACTTTTTTTAGTCACGGCTTTTAATAAATTTTCAGGCGGTTTGACATCAATCACGAATATTTTTTCGTATATTTTGGCGCAGACGGGCTTGCCCCAAAGTCTCGTGACGCAGGTCGAAAAAATTTTGCCGTACACGGAATTGGGAATGGGCGTTTGGTTGATCACCGGTATTAAGCTTCGCTGGGCTTGGTTTTTCAGCGGAATTTTAATGGTAACGCTGTGTTTTGGGCTTTTGATGGCCGAAGATTACGCGCGCGTGGCGGACAATTTTCATTATCTTCTCATTATCGCGGCGGGGCTTTTCTTTTCCCGTTACGATCGTTTCCACCTCTAACAAAGCGACTTTCTTTGATCTTAATCGAAAATCAATCGGCATTTGACGAAGCTTGCCGGGCTTTGTCCGCTTCTTCGTGGCTGGCTATCGACACCGAAGCGGATAGCTTGCATCATTACACCGAAAAACTGTGTCTGGTGCAGATTACCGGCGAGCCCGGTGATTTTGTGATTGATACCCTGTGCGGGATTGATCTAACGCCTCTGTCAAAAATCCTTCAAACAAAGTATCTGCTCTTGCATGGGGCGGATTTTGATTTGAGAATGCTCAAAAAACACGTTGATTTTATTCCCTCCAAAATTTTTGACACCATGATCGCGGCTCAACTTTTGGGTTATGACAAGCAAGGATTGGCGGATTTGGCGCTGAAACATTGCGCGGTCACTTTGTCCAAGGATAATCAAAAAGCGGATTGGTCTTTGAGGCCGCTAGGCGAGGATCTTTTGGCTTATGCTTCCAATGACACGCATTATTTAAAAACCATTCATGATTTGATGGTCGCGGAGCTGGAGGCTCTCGGGCGTTTGGAATGGCAGCGTCAGAGTTGTGAGCGCCTGATCCGGACGGCAACCACGCCTCGTGAAAAAAAAGTCGCCGAAGAGAATCAATGGCAGATCAAGGGTAGTAAGGAACTTAAAGGAAAGGCGCTCACCAATCTTAAATTTTTATGGCAATGGCGTGAAGCCGAAGCCAAGCGTCGCGACCGGCCAAGTTTTAAGATTTTAAATTCTGACACGCTTTTAGAAATCGCCAAATGGGCCGCGGAGCATCCGGGGCAGGACATTGAGCAAATGCCAAAGGCGCCGCGAAATGTGCGTGGCGATTTGCGCGCGCTCCTCAACCGGCTTTTGATGGAAGCGTCTACCCAGCCGCAAGCCGAATTTTTTCAGGCGCCGCGCGGGTCTTATCCCAAGAAAAAATGGGGGGATAAAGAGGAAAAGCAATTGACCGATCTTAAAGCTGAACGCCAACGCCTGGCCACCGAACTTAAAATTCAACCGAGTCTCCTAGCCACCAACGCGGTGCTCGAAACTTTAATCATCGAAAAACCTGAAACCGCCACAAAAGCCCTCGAATCCGATTGTCTCATGCCCTGGCAAACCGAAATCATCTGGGACACCTTCTCCAAAATCCTTAGCTCTTAGCTCCTCCGCAGCTTTTTCTCTTTTCTCCGATCCCGATGCCGTGCCTGTTTCTGTAAGTCGTGGGAACCCCTCGGCGCCACAAAGGCGACATCGTCGTCGGCGTAGCCGTCGACGAATCGCCTTTGCTCTGCCGTTTCCCACTGACTTACAGAAACAGGCACAAGCGGGCATAGGGATCTCCGAAAAGAGAAAAAGCTGCTAGTGTAAGATTCTAGATCTAGCGGCGGGTGGCGAGCTTTGCCAGAGCGCGGCGTGTGAGTGGCGCGCACGCATGGAGGGAGTATCTTTTACTCGAAGTGCGCGACGCTCGCATGAGTGAGATTTTCCTCGCAGGGGAAAATCGAACGGCCGCGCGGAGGCAATGCGAGCCAGGCCTCCGCCGCCCCGGTCTCGGTGCGACATCTGGACAATAAGAAATGAGGGACGTATAATCAAAACCTTATGAGTGATATAGACTTAAAGCATATTGCTAGGTTGTCGAGACTGCATTTGACGGACGAAGAGATTCGTTATTTTCAGACGCAGGTGGCGCAGATTTTGGCGTTTGTGGATAAATTGAAAGAAGTGGATGTGAAGGACGTCGAGCCCACCAGCCACCCTTTGGCGCTTCAGAATGTTTTCCGTGAAGACACCGTCGTTCCGTCGCTGGCGATCGAAGAATTTTTAAAAAAATCCCCCAGGGCACGCGGCCGTTTCTTTGAAGTGCCTAAAATTATCGAAGACAATGCCTAATTCCATGGAATTAAATCAACTTACCGCTTATCAGCTCGCCGAGCTCTATCAAAAAAACGGCTGCACCCAAAAAGACGCGGTGGATTCGCTAAAAAAAGCGATTGAGACCAAGGATAGGGACGCACGTCAAATTCATGCCTATGTCACCGCTGAAAATTTAAGTCCTCGTCACCGGAAAGCCGAGAAAACCTCCAAACCTTCGCTCTGGGGCGTTCCTATCGCGATCAAGGATAACATCTGCGTGGAAGGCGAAGAAATTACCTGCGGATCCAAAATTTTAAAAGGCTTTGTGTCGCCGTATAACGCGACTGTGATTGAAAAATTATTGAATGCAGGTGCGATTGTTTTGGGACGCACCAACATGGATGAATTCGCGTTTGGTTCCAGCTGTGAAACGTCTTGTTATGGGCCGACCCGCAACCCGCGCGATCCGGAGCGTGTTCCTGGTGGCTCTAGTGGCGGCTCAGCAGCGGCCGTGGCGGATCACACGGCGATCGCAGCGCTTGGGAGTGACACCGGTGGTTCGATTCGTCAACCGGCGGCTTTTTGCGGGGTGGTGGGAATGAAGCCGACCTATGGCCGCGTCTCGCGCTACGGCCTCATCGCGTTCGCATCGAGTCTCGATCAAATCGGCCCCATCACCAAGGATGTGCGCGACAACGCGATGATTTTGAATGCCATTGCCGGATACGACACGAAAGACTCCAGCTCCGCTAATGTCCCCGTGCCGGATTATATGGAATTTTTAGGAAAAAGCATCAAAGGAATGAAAATAGGAAAGCCTAAAGAATATTTTGCGGCGGGTCTCGGCGGTGAAACAGAAAAAATAATCAATCAGTCGATCGATAAATTAAAAAGTCTGGGCGCAGAAATCGTCGATGTTTCTTTGCCACACACCTCTTATTCGGTGAATGTGTATTACATCGTGGCGCCCTCCGAAGCCAGCTCCAATCTCGCGCGTTTTGACGGGGTTCGTTTTGGATTTCGCGATAAGAGCGCCAAAACGCTTTTAGAGATGTATGAAAATTCCCGCGGCCAGGGATTTGGCGCGGAAGTGAAGCGGCGCATTATTTTAGGAACCTACAGTCTTTCGAGCGGTTATTACGACGCGTATTATTTGAAAGCCATGAAAGTCAGAACCAAAATCAAAGACGATTTTGACCAGGCGTTTAAAAAAGTCGACGCGATTGTGACGCCGACCGCGCCGAGTCCCGCATTTAAGTTGGGGGAGAAGACAACCAATCCTCTGGAAATGTATCTATCCGATATTTATACGATTTCCGCTAACTTGGCGGGCGTTCCGGCGATCTCGCTGCCTTGCGGCCTGGCTTCCAAGCTGCCGATCGGCATCCAATTCATGGGCAAGCCTTTCGATGAAGGCAATCTTTACAAACTCGCGCACGCGTTTGAGCAGGCCAAATGACCATGATTCCCACGATAGGACTCGAAGTTCACGTTCAGCTCAAATCCAAAACCAAGATTTTCTGCGGCTGTGAATTAAAATTTGCCAGCCCGCCGAACAGTCAGGTTTGTCCGGTTTGTTTGGGGCTGCCCGGTGTTTTGCCGGTGCTGAATCAGGAAGTTTTTAATTTGGGTCTTCGTGCCGTCTTGGCGATGAATGGCACGGTGTCTAAAAAAATTAAATTTGACCGCAAAAATTATTATTATCCGGATCTGCCCAAAGGGTATCAGATTTCTCAGTTTGATTGTCCGTTGGGGCAAGGCGGTTTTATTGAATTAGCCTCCAGAAAAAAAGTGAAGCTGAATCGCGCTCATCTGGAAGAAGACGCGGGCAAATTAATTCACGATCAATCACCGGATTCGAGCCTTGTGGATTTAAATCGCGCAGGAACGCCTCTGCTTGAAATTGTCTCTGAGCCGGAGATCGATTCGCCGGAAGAGGCCTACGAATACCTCACCAATTTAAAAGCGATTTTAAAATCGGTCGGCGTTTCGGAGTGTGATATGGAAAAAGGGCATCTCCGATGCGACGCGAATGTGTCTGTCCGTAAAAACACCTCGGACAAGCTGGGTCGCCGCGTCGAAATTAAGAATTTAAATTCTTTTAAAGCCGTCAAAGCTGCCATTGAACACGAAATCAAGCGTCAAAGTGAGGCCGTGAACGCCGGACAAATCATCGCCCAGGAAACACGTCTTTGGGATGACGCGCGCGAGAAAACATTCACGATGCGCTCGAAAGAAGAGGCGCATGATTATCGTTATTTCCCGGAGCCGGATCTGGTGCCGTTTTCCGTCGCAGAAGAGGTGATTGAGGCCGCTCGAAAGGCACTTCCCGAACTTCCGAAGGCTAAGCGCGAGCGTTTCATCAAAGAATACGGACTTTCCGAATACGACGCGGTGCTTTTGACCGGAGAGATAGGGATTGCCCAATTTTTTGAGAGCACCGTCAAACTCAATTCCAATTTTAAAGCGGTTGCCAACTGGATGACGGGTCCTGTTTTTGCGTATCTTGGCGAGAACAATAAAAATATCGAAGAAACAAAACTTTCACCGGCTCTTTTGATCGGTATTTTGAATTTAGTTCAGGAAAATAAAGTGAGCTTGCAGGCCGCCAAAGAAAAAATATTTCCTGATGTGATCGCGCAAGGCCGCGAGGCTAAAGAAGTGATGAAAGAAAAAGGGTTGGAGCAGGTTTCCGATGATTCGGCGATTGAGGGATGGATTCAAGAAGCGATTCAAGCCAACCCCAAAGTGGTGCAAGATTACAAATCCGGCAAAGAAACCGCCGCGATGTTTTTGGTGGGGCAGACCATGAAAAAGAGCCAGGGGAAGGCCAATCCCGGCAAAGTCCTGGAGTTGATGAAAAAAGCATTGAATGCGCACGCTTAAAATTATTTTAGCGATCCTGGTCATTTGCGGGATCTCATTTTTTGTCGCGAAAAGTTGTATCCGAAGGATTCCTCATCCGCGTCCTGCGATTCACCGAACTCTCCCGCTCAAGCAACCGCTCATTACCATTCCCCAAAAAACGGTGGAAGGAGTGACCCCGACGGTTTCCCATCCCAAAATGGCGATTATTCTCGATGATTGGGGATTGAATTATTCGTTAACCGCGCAAGTTGTTGAGATTGGCGAGCCCATCACCTTGTCTATCTTGCCTCATTTGAAATACAGCAAAAAAATCGCCGAAACCGCTCACCAAAATCATCTGGGCGTGATGCTTCACATGCCGATGCAGCCAAAAAATACCAAAGAACATTTGGAGCCACACACGATTTTAACCACCACGTCGGACAAAGATATTCTTATTTATTTGGATGCGGCCATTGCGGCCGTTCCGTACGTGGAGGGAGTGAATAATCACATGGGTTCGGCGGCAACTTCAGATATCCGCGTAATGCGGACAGTGTTGACGCATTTGAAAAAGAAAAATCTATTTTTTGTCGACAGCTTTACGATCAAGGATAGCCAAAGTCCGCAAGTGGCCAAAGAAATAGGGATTCCTTTCGCCAAGCGCGATGTTTTTATCGACAATGAACCAAATATTCCCGCGATCAAAAAAGAACTCCAGGACGCCAAGGCCGTGGCCTTAAAAAAAGGCCGCGCTGTTGTGATCGGTCACGACAAAAAAGTCACGCTCGCCGCGATCAAAGAAATGATTCCCGAGCTTAAGAAAGCCGGCATCGAATTGGTGTTGGCCAAAGACCTGGTGGATGTCAGTCACTCCTAAATGAAGCTTTTTTTAAAAGTCGTCGCCTTCCTTATTTTCGTCTATTGGTTTGTCGCCTATGCGGCGGCGCCGTTTTTCTGGAAGCATTATGAGAATCAGCGAGAACTTGAAAACGAGCCCAAGTGGACGCGCACGGCGGAAGGAATACAAGGGGATCCGCTGAATGTCGGTTTTGTGGGGACTCCCGATGAGATTTTGAAGGCTCTAAAAAATGCTGGGTGGGCGCCGGCGGATCGTTCGTCATTTCGTTCGGATTTAAAGATCGCGACCGGTGTTCTTTTTAAGCGATCCTACCCGACAGCGCCGGTGAGCCTACTTTATTTGTATTCGCGGCCTCAGGACATGGCTTTTGAAAAAGAAGTGGGAGATAGTCCTTCCCAACGTCATCATGTCCGTTTGTGGCAGACGGCGCTTCTCATTGAAGGACGGTCTTTGTGGTTAGGGGCGGCTACTTTTGATAAGGGCATTGGCGTCAATCGCAACACAGGGAAGTTCACGCATCACATTGATGCCAATATCGATCAGGAAAGAGATCTTTTGATGAATGACCTGAGAATAACCAAACAACTTTCCGAGCTTTATCAAGTCACCGGTCGAGGCCCGTCGGTGAATGACTACAATGGCAGTCACGATCGTTATTACACCGACGGCGAAATGACTATCGGCTGGATATCGCCTGGCAATCATGGCGGCGCGCTGGAAATCAAACCCAACCCCGTTGGTATCAAGATGAAAAATAGCGTGTACAGCTTGTTTAAAAACTGGGTACCAAAAGCTCATGAGTAAAATCCAGGCGGGTTTATACGAGCATTTCAAGGGCAAAAAATATGAAGTCCTCGGCACCGCCCGCCACAGCGAAACCCTCGAAGAAATGGTAATCTATAAAGCACTCTACAAAGGCGATTTCCCGGAGGGTTCCCTCTGGGTGCGACCGCTAGCAATGTTCCAAGAAAATGTGACAGTCGACGGCAAACAAGTGCCGAGGTTTCGAAAAATATTGAATGAAAAATAATATGTTAACACTTGGAATTGAGACATCCTGCGATGAAACCTCTTTCGCTATTTTAAAAGGCGAGAGGAAGGTTTTGTCGAATGTGGTGGTGTCGAGCCTCAAGGAGCACAAAGAATTTGGGGGAGTGGTTCCTGAGATTGCTTCGCGGGCGCATTTGGAGACTTTGTTGGCTTGTCTTAAGCTTTCGCTCAAAAAGGCCAAAGTTTCACTGAAGCAAATTGATTTGATCGCGGTGACACGGGGGCCGGGGCTGATGGGGTCTCTGCTAGTGGGGCTATCGTCGGCTAAAGCGCTGTCAATGGCGCTCAAGAAGCCACTGGTGGGCGTCGATCACGTGATTGCGCATGTTTATTCGGGCATGATGAGCGACCCGAAGCTCAAGTTTCCGTTTTTGGGGCTAGCCGTCTCGGGCGGGCACACGCTTCTAATCGAAATGAAAAGTCCCTCGCGCTATGAAATTTTAGGCCGAACCATCGACGACGCGGCGGGGGAAGCCTTCGATAAGGTTGCAAAAATGCTGGGGTTGGGGTATCCTGGGGGTCCAGAGATAGATCGCCTTAGTCGAGGCGAGGACACCAACAAGTTCTTTTTCACGCGACCCATTCTTACCCAAGATTCACTGGATTTTAGTTTCAGCGGGATCAAAACAGCTGTATTCTACAAAGTTGAAAACCTTAAGAAAAACAAACCTTTGAGCCTCCGAGATAAAAAAGCCCTATGCGCGGGATTTCAAGAATCGGTATGTGATGTGTTGGTTCAAAAAAGTGTTCGCGCGGCCAAAACCCGAAAGTTGAAAGCAATCGTGGTGGGCGGCGGGGTGAGCGCCAATTCGCGGCTCCGAGCGTTATTCACCAAGGCCGGTCGCCAGGAAAATTTGAAAATCGTATTCCCCGACATGTCGTTTTGCCAGGACAATGCCGCGATGATCGCGGGATTGGGTGCCGCGCTTCACCGGGAAGGGCGTCAAAAAGACGGATTGGAACTTTCCGCTTACTCCGATTTTAACCGCCGGGATCGCCGTGGAAATTAAAAAAGAAGAATATAAAAATTATCTCGAAGGCCAGTTTCTCAACATGCGTGAGGCGGCCGAAATGCTCGATGTCAGCGAAGAGGAAATGAAAGCGCTGATCCAACAGCATAAAGTTCCGACGCATAACGTGGCCGGGGTGTTCTTGCGTCTTAAAAAAGAAGATGTCGAACATCTGAAAAATCGCTGGCGCATTGACCGTGAGCTTTTTCCGGCGCCGGAACCGTATTTTTCGCATCATGACACGGTTCAGAAGCCGACCGCCCGCGAAAAATGGCAGGATTTTTGGTATTTCAATGATTTTTACATTATCTGTTCGGTATTAATCGTAGTTTTACTGTATTTTATTATTTCCTCCCAATAAGGGTATTACCGCTTAAAAAATAATCCATGAAATTTATCCTGATCGACGGCAATTCGTTTTGTTACCGGGCGTTTTACGCCATCCGCGAGCTTCGCAATTCCAAAGGAGAGCCCACCAACGCGATCTATGGTTTTGTCACGATGCTTGAGAAGGTGATTAAAGAAGTGAGTCCGGACGGCGTCGCCGTCATGTTTGACATGAAGGGACCCACGTTTCGCCATGAACGCTATGAAAAATACAAGATCCAGCGTTCCCCCATGCCAGATGATTTGGTCTGGCAGATGCCGATGATCAAGGAAGTGGTGAAGGCGATGCGCATTCCCATTTTTGAAAAGCAGGGTTATGAAGCGGATGATCTGTTGGCGACGATGGCCAAAAAAATCGAGAAAACGGGGAGCGACGTTTACATCGTGACCGGCGACAAAGACTTTTTGCAGCTGGTGAATAAAAAAATCAAGATTTTGAATCCCCAAAAAGATAATTTTATTTACGATGAGGCCGCGGTCAAAGAACGTTTTGGTGTGGAGCCCGGACGGGTGGTAGAGGTCATGTCTTTAATGGGTGACGCGTCCGACAATATTCCCGGTGTAAGCGGTGTCGGTGAAAAAACGGCAATCAAACTTATCGTGGAGTTTGGCACTCTGGAGGGTGTTTTAAAAAATATCGCCAAAGTCAAAGGGGACAAACTGAAAGAAAATCTCGAGAAATACAAAGAAGACGCTCGCTTGTCCCACGAGTTGGCGACCATTGATGTGAATGTCCCTGTTGATTTTGACATGGAGACACTGAAGCGGCAAGAGCCCGATGCGGAACTATTGGGTGAGTTGTACAAGCGTTTTGAGTTTCGCAGTCTTTTAAAAACGTTGCCGGCACAAGAAGAGAAAAATGCCGATGATGCCTCGCTCAATTATCATTTGATTGAGACTCAAAAAGATTTTGACGCGCTCGCCAAAAAACTGGCCACCTCCAAAGAGTGGGCTTTTGATTTTGAGACCACGAGTGTCAACGCGTTGGACGCGGAACCTGTTGGCATTTCTTTCTGCTTCAAAGAAAAAGAGGCGTATTACGTGGCGTTTAAGAAACTAAAAGCCTCGGATTGTCTGGGAGATTTGAAAAAGCTTTTTGAAGACCCAAAAATTAAAAAAATCGGCCAGAACATGAAATACGAAATCACTGTCCTTAAAAATTTCAAGATCCACCTAGAAGGCGTTCACTTTGACACGATGGTCGCGTCGTATTGCCTTAACACTTCCAAACCCAATCACAATTTAGACGATATCGCGATGGAACATTTGGGCGTGCGCATCACGGACATCACCGAGCTGATCGGCACCGGAAAAAATCAGATCTCCATGAAAGACGCGGATCTGGAAAAAGTGTATCGCTACGGCTGTCAGGACAGTGATGTGACATTTCGTCTTTACAAAATTCTGCGTAAAAAACTGGAAGAGAAGGATTCGCTCGAACTTTTTGAGACCATTGAAATGCCGCTGGTGCCGATTTTAGCGGAGATGGAATCCACCGGCATCGCGATTGACCAAAAACTTCTTTCATCGTTGTCTGAAGAGATGGAAAGTTCCATCGCGGCGCTCACGAAAAAAATCCATAAGGCCGCCGGCACGGAATTTAACATCAATTCCCCGAAACAGCTTGGCGAGATTTTATTTGAAAAGCTGGGGTTGCCTGTGGTAAAAAAGACAAAGACGGGCGCTTCCACAAACGTCGAAGTCTTAGAAGAGCTTTCCGAGATTCATCCGCTTCCCAAAGAAATATTAAAATTCAGGGAACTGACTAAGCTAAAAAACACTTATGTGGACGCGCTTCCGCTTCTGGTGAATGCCAGGACGGGTCGGGTGCACACGTCGTTTAATCAGACGGTGGCGGCGACGGGGAGACTCTCCTCTAGCGACCCGAATGTTCAAAATATTCCGATTCGAACCGAAGAAGGGCGTAAGATCCGGCGCGCGTTTATCGCCGGCTCCAAAAAGGAAGTTCTCGTATCCGCCGATTATTCCCAGATTGAACTTCGTGTGTTGGCGCATTTGTCCCAGGACAAAAATCTGATTCGCGCGTTTAAGGAAGGGGCGGACATTCATCGCTACACGGCCGGTTTGATTTTTAATGTGCCGATGGAAGAAGTGACGGCCGCGATGCGCAGTTCCGCCAAGACGGTTAATTTTGGCGTGTTGTACGGGATGGGACCATTCAGCTTGGCGAAGAGCTTGGATATCTCCAATGAGGCCGCCAAAGATTTTATTAAATCTTATTTTGACCGGTACCCCAGCGTGAAAGAGTATCTGGACGAAACGATTAAAAAAGCGCGCAAAGACGGGTTTGTGTCCACGTATTTTAAGCGTCGCCGGTATATTCCGGAGATACAGTCACAAAATAATCAGATGAAAAGTTTTGCCGAGCGCACCGCGATCAACGCGCCGATCCAAGGCACGGCCAGCGACATTATCAAAATCGCGATGCGGCATATCTCGGAGTGGATTGAGCGCGAAAAATCTTCCGCGAAAATGTTACTTCAGGTGCACGACGAATTGGTGTTTGAAGTGCCGAAAGAGGAACTGAAATCAGTGTCGGCGGTGATGAAACGTCTGATGCAGGAGGCGGTGTCGTTTGATGTGCCGATGGATGTTTCGGTCAAGGCCGGTCAAAACTGGCTCGACATGCAGGAAATAAAATGACAAATACCAAAGCACAAATGACAAATAATGGAATTTTGGTATTTAAACATTTCAATTGTCATTTGAATTTTGTTATTTTTCATTCACAGATTTTTTAGGAGCTTTTTATTAAGGTTTTATTTTGCGCGAGTGAAGTGACGCCGTTTTCAAAAACCGGGGGACTGGCCGATGTGGCCGGATCGCTTCCGGTGGCGCTTGGGGCGCTGGGCGTGGAGGTTGCGATCATGATGCCGCGTTACCGGGGCATCACTTTTTCCAAGAAAAAAATCTCGGAAAAAGTCACTGCCTACGCGATTGAAAACGAGGCCTACTTTAATCGAGCGTCGTATTACGGAAACGAAAAGGGTGATTACCCGGACAATCTGGAGCGCTTCACCTTTTTTTGCCGGCGCGCGCTGGCTTTGGCCGAAGACATTGGGTTTCGCCCCGACATTGTTCACGCCAATGATTGGCAGGCGGCGCTTTTACCGGTTTTATTAAAAACACAGTTTGCGAATCATCCGTTCTTTAAAAAAACAAAATCGATTTTAACGGTGCATAATTTGGCCTATCAAGGCCATTTTCCCGCGAAGCAGTATTCGCTCTTAGAATTGGATCCTTCACTTTTTTCGGTGGACGGGTTCGAATTTTACGGCAAAATTAATTTGCTGAAAGCCGGACTTCTTTTCGCCGACAAAATCAACACGGTGAGCCCTACTTACGCCAAAGAAATCAAGACGCGGGATTATGGCTATGGCCTGGAAGGCGTGATCCGTAAAAGAGAAAAAGACGTGTCGGGCATTTTGAATGGCATCGACACGGTGATGTGGGATCCGGCCAAAGACAAAAAGCTGAAAAATCAGTATTTCGCGAAAGATTTGGAAGGAAAAAAAGAATGCAAAGCCGATCTTCAAAAACGCTGCGGCTTTGAGATAAATCCGGAGATCCCGGTTTTTACACTCGTGACCCGTTTGGCCGAGCAAAAAGGCCTCGATCTGTTGTCGCATATCGCCGATAAGTTTTTAGAAAAAAAAGCACAGTTGGTGGTCTTGGGCGAGGGTGACCCGGTGTACCACACATTTTTTAAGAATCTAAAAGCGCGTCACCCGCAGAACACAGCGGTGTTTTTAGGGTTTGATACGGTGGAGGCGCACCGGCTTTACGCGGGCGCGGATTTTTTTCTGATGCCGTCGCTCTTTGAACCTTGCGGGCTGGGACAGCTCATCAGTTTTCGTTATGGCACGGTTCCGATCGTGCGCTCGACCGGAGGGCTGGCGGACACCGTGATCGATGTGAATGAATTTCCACGAAGCGGCAATGGCATTTTATTTAAAGAAAAAAGTCCGGAAAAGCTTTTAAAGGTGATTGAAAGAGCTTTGGCATTATTTCAAGAGACTAGACATTTTGAGGCGCTTCAAAAATACGTGATGACATTGGATTTTTCTTGGGAGCGCAGTGCGCAAACCTACAAAGATTTTTATAAAGAACTGCAAAGGCAGGCTTAATCGATGATTGTCGTGGGACTCACAGGAAGTTTGTCTTCCGGGAAAACAGAAGCCGGTCGGCTATTGAAAAAATCGGGCGCTCAAGTTTTTGACGCCGATGTCGCGGCGCGTCAGGCGGTGCAAAAGGGCATGCCGGTGTACCGGGCGATTGTTAAAATTTTTGGGAAGGATTATTTATTGCCCGGGGGTCAGCTGGATCGGAAAAAACTGGCGGAGCGCGTGTTCAGCCACCCGAAGGATTTGAAGACATTGAACATTTTGATTCATCCGATGGTGATTTCAGAGTGTCTCAAGCGTATTCAGGCGTTGAAGTCCAAACAAGGGATTTTGGTTTTGGATGTGCCGCTTCTTTTTGAATCCAAGATGGAACGATTGGCGGATACAACGGTGCTTATCAGCGCACCCTTGTCTAAAATCATCGAGCGCTCCAGAAAAAAAGGCATCTCGCCGGCGCTAGCTAAAAAGATTCTTTCAACGCAGTGGACGCTTGCGAAAAAAAAGCGTCTGGCGGATTTCGTGGTTGAGAATAATGGAACAACCGCACAGCTTGAAGCCAAAATTAAAGTAGTGGTGAAAGAAATTAAAGAGCAGTTTAGGGATTAAATTTAACAGGTTCAAACAATAACCGAAGGAGCCAGTCGCAATGGAATTGGATATCGCAAAGTTAAAGAAAATGAAAATGCAGGAGTTGTCAGGCCTCGCGCATGAAATGAAAGTCAATGGCGTGAGCGGCCTTAAAAAGCAGGATTTGATTTTCAAAATCCTTCAAGCCCAACCCGAAAAAGACGGGGGAATGACGGGCGAAGGCGTGTTGGAGATCCTGCAGGACGGCTTTGGTTTTCTGCGCTCACCCAACTACAACTATCTTCCGTGTCCGGATGACATTTACGTGTCTCCGTCACAGATTCGTAAATTTAATCTAAGAACTGGCGACACCGTTTCCGGGCAGATCCGTCCGCCCAAAGAAGGGGAGCGTTATTTTGCCCTCTTGATGGTGAGCAAGGTTAATTTTGAATCGCCGGATGACTCGAAAGAGAAAATCCTCTTTGACGATTTGACGCCGCTCTATCCCAGGGAAAAGTGGGGTCTGGAATCAGCGCCGACCGAAATTTCGACGCGTATCATGGATCTTTTGGCGCCGATCGGAAAAGGACAGCGCGGACTCATCGTGGCTCCGCCTTATAGCGGTAAAACGGTGCTTTTGCAGAAAATCGCCAATAGCATCACGACCAATCATCCCGACGCGGTGATGATTGTGCTTCTCATCGACGAACGTCCGGAAGAAGTCACGGACATGCAGCGTTCGGTGAAGGGTGAAGTGGTGAGTTCCACCTTTGATGAACCCGCTGAACGTCACGTGCAAGTAGCGGAAATGGTGATTGAAAAGGCCAAGCGCCTCGTGGAATCCGGAAAAGACGTAGTGATTTTGCTCGACAGCATCACGCGTCTAGCTCGCGCTTATAACACCACGGTTCCGCATTCCGGTAAGATTCTTTCGGGCGGTGTGGACTCCAACGCGCTTCATAAACCAAAGCGTTTCTTCGGCGCCGCACGCTGTTTGGAAGAGGGCGGCAGTCTTACGATCATGGCAACGGCGCTTGTGGATACGGGCAGTCGCATGGACGAAGTCATTTTCGAAGAATTCAAAGGAACGGGCAACATGGAAGTTCAGCTTGACAGAAACCTATTCCAGAGGAGAATATATCCCGCCATCGATATCAAGCGCTCCAACACGCGTCGCGAGGAGCTTTTGGTGGAGAAAGACGACCTGGCGAAGATTTGGGTCTTGCGCAAAGTGTTGAATGAACTCAACACCGCGGAGGCGATGGAGCTTTTGATCGAAAAAGTTTCCAAAACCAAGACCAATAAAGACTTTTTGAAGAGTATGAATAAAGCTTAAAACAGGAGAAGTCATGAAAGACAAGATACATCCGAAATACAACGAGACGACGATTACTTGCTTGTGCGGAAACGTGATTCACACCCGTTCCACCAAGCCGAATATCCGCGTCGAAATCTGCGCCGCTTGCCACCCGTTTTTTACCGGTAAGCAGAAATTTATGGACAGCGCGGGTCGTATCGAGAAATTCGAGAAACGTTACTCCAAAAAGAAGTAGCGATTCCGTTCAAAATAGGGAAGCACGAAGCATGGAGACATGTTTCGTGCTTCTTGTTTTTGGAGTCGTTGTTTTTACCAGACGAGGAGAGCCATGCGTTTTTTAAAGAAGGTGGAAGAAAAAGTTCAGCGTTTCAAAGAAGTGGAGAAGCTTCTTCAGGATCCGGAGGTGTCTCAAGACCAGAACAAGGTCAAAGAGCTCGGCCGAGAATTTAGGAATCTGGAGCGGATGAACGCGCTTTATCAGGAATACCTGAAAATCGATTCCGAAAAGCTGGAAGTTAAAAAAATTTTGGAAGACAAAACGCAAAGTTCCGATTTGACCGCCATGGCCAAGGAAGAGGCCGAGTCCTTGGAATCCCGTCAGAAAAGCACCGTTCATGAAATCGAGGGGATTTTAATCCAGGAAGATCCTATGATGTCGAAGAACGCGATCATGGAAATCCGTCCCGGCACGGGTGGACTAGAGGCCGGGCTTTTTGCGGGGGATCTTTTTAAAATGTATACCAAGTTCGCCGCTTCGCAGGGTTTTAAGTTGGAAGTTCTTTCAAGCTCGATGAACGATGCCGGCGGTTTTAAGGAAATCATCGCGGGCATCAGCGGGCAAGGCGCGTACGGAAAATTTAAATATGAAATGGGAACGCATCGGGTTCAGCGTGTTCCGGCCACGGAAGCGCAAGGCCGTATCCACACGTCAGCGGTGACGGTCGCGATTTTACCGGAAGCCGAAGAAGTCGATGTGGAAATTAAAACCGAAGATTTACGTATCGACGTGTTTCGCTCCGGCGGTCCCGGCGGGCAGAGTGTGAACACGACGGATTCCGCGGTGCGCATCACGCATATTCCTTCAGGACTTGTCGTGAGCTGTCAGGATGAAAAATCCCAGCTTAAGAATAAACAAAAGGGTCTGAAGATTCTCCGCGCCCGTCTTTATGAAAAAATTGTCAACGAGCGCAACGCTGAAATCGCTAAACAGCGCAAAGAACAGGTCGGTTCCGGCGATCGCAGCGAAAAGATTAGGACGTATAATTATCCCGATGGTCGCGTGACGGATCATCGCATCGGACTCACCATTTATAATTTGGAAGCCGTGATGGAAGGCAAGATTGGCGAATTTGTCGAAGCCCTCTTTGAAGATGAGCTTGCCAATTCTTAATGCGGTTCAAGCAAAACTTCTTTTTTTAAAAAATACCGAAAAGAAATTATCGGCGGCAAGGATACCTTCCGCCCGCGTGGAAGCGGAGCTTTTGATCCGTCACTTTACCGGGCAAAGCCGCATCGAATTATTAACGGGGGATCAGCCCATCCGTCCGCGCCATCGGCGTTTGATTGAGCAGGCGCTCCAAAAACGCCTCCAACGGATCCCATTAGCCTATGTGATCGGCGAGGCGGACTTTTTTGGCCGTGATTTTTGTGTCACGCCCGACACCTTGATTCCCAGGCCTGAAACCGAGATCTTGCTGGAGCAGGCGCTAGAACTCATGGACAGTCCTTTGTGCCCTAAAAAGCCCCAAGTGTTGGAGATTGGGGCGGGGACAGGGTGCCTAGCGGTTAGTTTGACAATCGCCAGGCCAGACTGTAGAATGACGGCTCTTGATATTTCGCCAAAGGCGCTTAAAGTCGCCTCAAAAAACGCCAAGCGTTACGGCGTAAGTCGCAATATCCGCTTTAGATACAGCAATTTATTCTCTGTTTTTGGCAGGACGAAAAAAGAGTGTTGGGATGTTCTGATTTCCAATCCCCCTTATATCGCCTCCGATGAAATGAAAGCGTTGCCCCGAGAAGTTCGCAAGGAGCCGGTTTTAGCGCTCGATGGCGGGAAAAAAGGCCTCGACATTATTTTTAAGATTTTGGAAGAAGCGCCGGCTTATTTAAAAAAAGGCGCGTGGCTTTTGATCGAGATCGGCAAAGGCCAGCATCGCGATTTAGAAAAAAAATTGAACAAGATTGACGCGTACCACCAGATCATTTTCATTAAAGATCTCGCGGGAATTAAACGAGTGTTGAAAGCGCGGAAAAAATAAAAAAGCATGGATAAACTGGTCGTAGAAGGCGGGAATCGTCTCGAAGGCGTCATCGATATTAGCGGCGCCAAAAACGCGTCGCTCCCGATTTTAGCCGCGACCTTTTTAAGCAAAGAACCGTCGGTGATTAAAAATGTGCCGCAAGTGGCGGACGTTTTTACGATGGTCAAGATTTTGAAGTCGCTCGGCGCCAAAGTCAATCACAGCGGCAACACGGTGGAAGTGGATCCGAGCGGCGTGCGCAATCCGGTGCTTCCATACAAGCTGGTCAGCACGATGCGCGGATCGATTTGTTTTTTGGGGCCGCTCTTGGCGCGTTTTGGAAAAGCGCAGGTTTCGTTTCCGGGCGGTTGCGTGATCGGGCCTCGTCCGATTGATTTGCATTTGAAGGGAGTTCGGGCACTCGGAGCGGAAGTGACGCTCGAGCATGGTTATGTGAATGCCCGTGTAAAAAAATTAAAGGGCGCGCGGATTTATTTGGGTGGCGCGTTCGGATCGAGCGTTCTCGGCACGGCCAATGTGATGATGACGGCCACCTTGGCGCAGGGCAAGACGGTGATCGACAATGCCGCTTGCGAACCTGAGATCGTGGATCTCGGAAATTTTTTAAAGAAAATGGGCGCCAAGATCGAGGGGCTCGGTTCTCCTTCGATTGAGATTGAAGGCGTGCGGAAATTAAGCGGCGCGACGTATTCGCTGATTCCCGACCGCATTGAAGCCGGCACCTACATCATCGCTTCGGCGATGACCCGCGGCGACGTGACGATTAAGAATATGAATCTCACGATGTTCGGCGCGGTGCTCGACAAGTTGAAAGAAACCGGCGTCATGATTACCGAGAAAAACGGGAATGTGCGCGTGCGCCGTGAAAAAGTGTTGAAACCGGTATCGGTGACGACATTGCCGTATCCGGGATTTCCGACGGATTTGCAGGCGCAGATGATGGCGCTCATGTGCATCGTGCCGGGGATCAGCGTGATCACGGAAAAAATTTATCCTGAGCGTTTTATGCATGTGAGCGAGCTCAGCCGTATGGGCGCCAATATTATTTTGGAAGGTCCCAGCGCGATTGTGAGCGGGCAAAAAAGATTAAGCGGCGCGCCGGTGATGGCGTCGGACTTGAGAGCGTCAGCAGCCTTGGTGTTGGCGGGTCTGGTCGCAGAAGGCAACACCGAAGTATCGCGTGTGTATCACTTAGACCGGGGTTATGAAAATCTGGTCGCGAAGCTGCAGAAGCTTGGCGCGAAGATTCGCCGCGAGAAAGATATTCGTTAATTCAACAAAGGAGAAGGTCAATGGCAGTAGTCATTCGTTTAAAAACCATGGGAACCAAGAAGAAGATCAAGCATCGCTTGGTCGTGACGGATTCAAAGTTTCCTCGCAACGGACGTTTTATTGAAGAGGTCGGTTATTGGGATCCTTCAAAATCTCCCGCGATCATGAAAGTGAAGATCGAGCGCGTTCAGCATTGGCTCAAAGAAGGCGCCAAGCCGTCGGATACCGTTCGTTCGATTTTGAAAAAAGCCGGGATCAAATTCGGTTCTTGAAAGTAGACATTCTCACGCTTTTCCCGGGAATGTTTGATTCGTTCCTGGGACATTCGATGATGAAGCGGGCGGCCGAGAAAAAGGCCGTCACATTTGCGGTGCATGATTTAAGGTTTTTTACGCATGACCGCCATAAAACCTGCGACGACAAGCCGTTTGGTGGCGGTCCAGGGATGTTGATGAAGCCGGAGCCGGTTTTTGAGGCGATGGACGCTCTGTTCGGACGGCGCAAGCGGCCGGCGGCAGGGAAGGCAACAGGAAAGACACGGGTGATTTACCTGACGCCGCAAGGCGAGCGATTCACCCAGAAAAAAGCCAAAGAATTTTCGGCCTGCAAACACCTGGTATTCATTTGCGGGCATTACGAAGGCATCGACCAGCGGGTGGTGGATGCGCTTGTGACCGATGAAATCTCAATCGGGGATTATGTGCTGACCGGCGGCGAAGTGCCGGTGATGGCGGTGATCGATGCGACCGTCCGGCTCCTGAAAGGGGTGCTGGGTTGTGAGGCGTCGAAGGAATTTGAATCTTTTAGCCGCAATCTGTTAGAATACCCGCAATATACAAGACCTTCAGACTACCGGGGTTTGAAAGTTCCCCCGGTTCTTTTGTCAGGAAATCATTCGGCAATCGAAGCGTGGAGGCTGGAACAAGCGCGTAAAAGGACGGCAAAGTGGCGTCCGGATCTTTTGAAAAAAAGATAACACCCTAAAATTTTAATAGGAGTCAAAAAGCAATGCATCCGATGATTAAGGCGATTGAAGCCGAGCAAATGAAAAAAAACGTTCCCGCGTTTAATATCGGGGATACGATCCGCATCGCGGTTCGCGTCGTGGAAGAAGGCGACAAGATCCGCTCTCAGATGTTTGAGGGCGTTGTGATCAAGAAGCAGGGAAGCGGTATTCGTGAAAATTTCACGGTACGCCGTATTTCTTTCGGAGAAGGCGTCGAAAGAAATTTCCCCACGCATTCCCCCACGGTTCAAAAGATTGAGCTGGTTCGTACCGGCAAGGTCAGACGTTCTAAACTTTACTACCTTAGGAATCAACTTGGTAAAAAGGGAAGAATCGAAGAAGGAAAGCGGGAAGACGCTAAGTCTCCTGCAGCATGACCGATCGTTCTTAGATCAGGGCTTTCTGTCCCTGGCGGGCGTGGATGAGGCCGGTCGAGGTCCCTTAGCGGGACCGGTGGTGGCCTCAGCTGTGATCGTCAGGGATTTTTCATTTGTATCCCGGATCGACGATTCCAAAAAGCTGAGCGCTTTACAGCGGGAGCGGGCTTTTGAGGAGATTCACGCCAAGTGCGAGGTCGCGCTGGCGGTGGTGGATCACGAGCGCATCGATGAGGTTAATATTTTGAAGGCCACGCTACAAGCGATGCGTGAAGCGGTGATGAAGCTGGGAATATTGCCCGGTTGTTTGCTTGTGGATGGGCCGCATGTGCCCGAAGTTTTTTGTACGCGCTTTCCGGTGATTGACGGCGACGCCAAATCTTTCTCGATTGCTTGCGCATCGATTATCGCTAAAGTAACGCGGGATCGGATGATGCAAGCGTATGATTTGGAATACCCCGGATATGGATTTGGGGCGCATAAAGGGTACGGCACCAAGAGTCATATCGCGGCGATTCGCGAAAAAGGACCGTGCAAGATTCACCGGAAAACTTTTGAACCAATACGGACGTTGATGAATGTCAAATAACAAAGCACAAATGACAAATGAAGGAATTTAAATTTTATTTGTCATTTGAATTTTGTCATTTGTCATTAAATTCAAATAACCCTTCACTAAAATAGGTTTTATTTATGGAAACTTTATTAATTATTGATTTTGGGTCTCAGTACAATCAGCTCATCGCGCGTCGCGTGCGCGAGTCCAAAGTGTATTGCGAGATTGTTCCGCCAACCATCTCCGCCGCCGAGATCCGCGCTAAAAATGTGAAGGGCATCATTCTTTCTGGCGGTCCGGCCAGCGTTTACGCGAAAAATTCCCCCAAACTCAATCCCGACTTTTTGAAATTAGGCGTGCCGGTGTTTGGTATTTGCTACGGCATGCAGGCTTTGTCACATTTGTTGGGTGGGGAAGTCAAACGCGCCAAAGAAAGAGAATACGGCCGCGCCGAGCTCTTGATTGGAAAAACTCCGGGCACGCTCTTTGAAAGAGTGCCTGAAAAATCCACTTGTTGGATGAGTCACGGTGATTTTGTGGCGAAGATGCCGAAAGATTATGTCAAGACCGCTTGGACGGACAACACGCACATCGCCGGCTTTGAAAATCCCAAGACCAAGGTTTACGGCGTGCAGTTTCACCCGGAAGTCGCTCACAGCGAATACGGAACACGCGTGATTGATAATTTTCTTTTCGCCATTTGCGGATTCAAAAAATCTTGGACCATGGAAAATTTTATCCACGAGCAGACGGAGAAAATCAAGAGGCAGGTTGGTGACAAAAAGGTGATTTTGGGTCTTTCCGGCGGGGTGGATTCGTCGGTGGCGGCGGCGCTTTTGTCAAAGGCGCTAGGCAAACAGCTGGTTTGTATCTTTGTGAATAACGGATTGCTCCGCAAAAATGAAGAACAGCAAGTCCGCGACGCGTTCAAGGGGATGAAATTAAATCTCCGCGTGGTCAATGCCGAGAAAATATTTTTAAAGAAACTCAAAGGTGTCACCGATCCCGAGAAGAAGCGTAAAATTATCGGGCATGAATTTATTTGGGCATTTGATCGTGAGGCTAAAAAGGTCAAGGGCGTTTCATTTTTGGCGCAGGGGACACTGTATCCCGATGTGATTGAGAGCCGCTCCGCGTTTGGCGGGCCGACGGCTGTGATTAAGTCGCATCACAATGTAGGTGGATTGCCAGAGAAGATGAAATTAAAGTTGATCGAGCCTTTGCGCGAACTTTTTAAAGATGAAGTCAGGATTTTGGGTCGCTCGCTCGGATTGCCGGACACCTTGATCGGTCGTCATCCGTTCCCGGGGCCAGGACTGGCCGTGCGCATTATTGGTGACATCACGAAAGAGCGCTGTGATGTGCTGAGAGAGGCGGATGTGCGTTTCATTGAAGAGATTCGTAAGGCCGGACTCTATGACAAAATTTGGCAGGCTTTCGCCGTTCTTTTGCCTATCAAGAGCGTCGGCGTGATGGGGGATGAGAGAACCTATGAAAATGTGGCCGCACTCCGCGCCGTCACCTCCGTCGACGGCATGACCGCCGACTGGTTCGAAATCCCCAAAGACGTTCTCGGCAAAATCTCTAACCGCATCATCAACGAAGTCAAAGGCGTCAACCGCGTCGTTTACGACATTAGCTCCAAACCTCCCGCCACGATTGAGTGGGAATAGCCCACACCTAAATATTCAAAATAGTAACGCTTGACAATAGTAACGTCATGTGTTACTATTTCAACGTGATCCAATCATTCCATTGCAAAGAGACGGAGCGGATTTATCATCGGGAATTTTCAAGGCGTTTTCCGCTTGAAATCCAACGCGTCGCTCTTAGGAAATTGTGGATCTTGGATGCTGCCAGCGAGCTTAGCGCGTTAAGGGTTCCGCCCGGCAACCGTCTTGAGGCTTTGGCCGGTAAGAGGGCTGGCCAGCATAGTATTCGCATCAATGATCAATGGCGGATTTGTTTCAAATGGCGCCAGGGACATGCGCATCAAGTAGAAATTGTGGATTATCATTAAGGAGCATCGCTAATGAAGATTAAGAAAATGACTCCGGTGCATCCGGGCGAAGTTTTGATGGAGGATTTTTTGAAGCCTATGAGTATTAGCCAGTATCGTTTGGCGCAAGATATTCACGTGCCCGCTCGCCGCATCAATGAGATTGTTCATTGTGTTCGCGCTGTATCGGCCGATACCGCTCTGCGCCTAGGCAGGTATTTCAGTGTCTCCGCGCAATTTTGGCTCAATCTTCAAACCCATTACGATTTAGCGATCGAAGAAGACCGCCTCGGCAAACGCCTCGACCACGAAGTCCACATCCGCAAGGCAGCTTAATTGAGGAAGGGGTAAGACCCCTAGACCTATCCCCAGAACTTTGTGCTAAAATAGCCAACCATGCCTGAGCCATTTGTCCATTTACATGTTCATACCCAATATAGCCTTTTAGACTCGGTTTGCCGGGTGCCGGATTTGGCGGCGGCGGCGAAAGAGTTGGGGATGCCGGCTGTCGCGATGACGGATAACGGCAATATGTTTGGCGCCGTTGAGTTTTATAATTCCTGCAAGAAGGCGGGGGTGAAACCGATTATTGGTGCCGAAGTTTATGTGGCGCCCGAAAGCCGTTTTGAGCGTTCGACCCACGGCCTTCAAGGCGCGTCTTACCCGCTAGTCCTTCTCTGCGAAAATGAAATCGGTTATCGCAATCTCATTGAACTGGTCAGCATCGGTTATCTTGAAGGTTTTTACTACAAACCCCGCGTCGACAAAGAAGTTTTAAAAAAGCATGCAGCCGGCTTGATTTGTCTTTCGGGCGGGCTTCGCTCCGAAGTTTCGCACAATCTCAATCTCGGTCAAAATGAAAAAGCGCATCAAGCGGCGCTGAGCTACATCGATATTTTTGGCAAAAATAATTTTTTCCTGGAAATTATCCGTACCGGTTTAAAAGAACAAGAGCGTGTCAATCCGGAAGTGGTGAGTCTAGCCGCAAAAGTAGGGGTGGGGCTTGTCGCCGCCAACGATGTGCATTATTTGAAGCGTCAATTTCAAAAGGCGCATGAGGCGCTCATCTGTATTCAAACACAGACGACGCTTGATGACGCCGGCCGCGCGGCGCGTTTTCATTCGGATGAATTTTATTTTAAATCGCCGCAAGAAATGCAAACCCTTTTCAAAGATCTCCCGGAAGCGATTTCCAACACTGTTAAAATCGCCGATCGTTGCAAGCTCGAGATGGATTTCACAAAAACCTATGTGCCTCAATTCATTCCGCCCACCGGAAAAACTCAAGATCAGTATTTAAGGGAACTCACGTACGAAGGTCTTGAAAAACGCTATCAGCCCATGACGGATCTCATCAAAAAACGTGTGGAGCATGAACTGGCTGTTATCGGAAAGAGCGGTTACACGAGTTATTTTCTGATTGTCTGGGACTTTGTGCATTTTGCCAAACAAAAAGGCATTCCCGTGGGTCCAGGTCGTGGATCCGCCGCCGGCAGTGTGGTGAGCTACGCGCTGGGCATCACCGACATTGATCCGCTCCCATACGATCTTCTTTTTGAACGTTTTTTAAACCCCGAACGCGTGTCGATGCCGGATATCGATATCGATTTTTGCTACGAGCGCCGCGACGAAGTGATTCAATACGTCACCGATAA
>JAHFFN010000079.1 GCA_023247915.1 Candidatus Omnitrophota bacterium | reverse complement strand
CCTCCGCCGCCCATTCCTCCCATTCCGCCTGGCATCCCGGCAGGCATGGCGGATGATTTCTCGTCCGGCAGGTCTGTGATCAAGGATTCGGTGGTGAGAAGAAGCGCTGAGATCGAAGCCGCGTTTTGAAGCGCGGTACGAGTCACTTTGGCGGGGTCAATGACGCCAGCGGCCACGAGGTCTTCGTAGTCGTTTGTATTGGCATTGTAACCAAAGTTGACGCCTTCTTTGCTCTCTTTGATTTTGGCCACAACCACGTCGCCGACTTGTCCGGCATTGAACGCGATGTGTTTCAAGGGTTCTTCGATGGCGCGGCGGATAATCTTAGCGCCGACCAATTCATCTCCCTCGAGGTCAATTTTATCGAGTGAACGCGCGCAGCGAATCAAAGCCACGCCGCCGCCGGGAACAATTCCTTCTTCCACGGCCGCGCGAGTTGCATGAAGCGCATCTTCCACACGAGCTTTCTTTTCTTTCATTTCGGTTTCAGTTGCGGCTCCGATATTGAGCACGGCCACGCCGCCGGAAAGCTTAGCAAGTCTTTCCTGAAGCTTTTCCTTGTCGTAGTCAGAGTCTGAATCTTCGATTTGTTTTTTAATCGTGGAAATACGGCCATTGATGTCAGCCGTTTTGCCGGCGCCTTCAATGATCGTGGTGTTTTCTTTATCCACGGTGATTCTTTTTGCGCGTCCAAGGTCAGAGACCTGAACGTTTTCAAGTTTAATGCCGAGATCTTCGGTTACCGCTTTACCGCCGGTAAGAACCGCGATGTCGCCCAGCATTTCTTTGCGGCGGTCGCCATATCCGGGCGCCTTCACCGCGCAAATCTGCAGGGTTCCACGAAGCTTGTTCACCACAAGGGTGGCCAGCGCTTCGCCGTCGGTTTCTTCAGAGATAATCACAAGAGGCTTTCCTGATTTGGCCACTTTTTCAAGGATCGGAAGAAGATCTTTCATGGATGAGATTTTTTTCTCATAAATGAGAATGTAAGCATCATCCAGAATGCACTCCATCTGGTCCGCGTTGGTGACGAAATAAGGTGAAAGATAGCCCTGGTCAAACTGCATACCTTCCACGACTTCCATGGTGGTTTTGGTCGACTTGGCTTCTTCAACCGTGATAACGCCATCTTTACCGACTTTGTCCATGGCTTCGGCAATCAAATCACCGATTTCACTGTCGTTGTTCGCGGCGATCGCGGCAACCTGGGCGATTTCTTTTTTGCCCTTGATTGGTTTGGAAAGCTTTTTGAGTTCGTTGGTGATGGTTTCAACCGCTTTTTCAATGCCGCGCTTGATGGCCATCGGGTTGGCGCCAGCTGTGACGTTTTTCAAACCTTCACGAAAAATCGCTTCCGCTAAAACGGTTGCTGTGGTGGTTCCATCGCCCGCGTTGTCGCTGGTTTTGGAAGCCACTTCTTTGACCATTTCCGCGCCCATATTTTCATAAGGGTCTTTCAATTCGATTTCCTTGGCCACGGTGACACCGTCTTTGGTGATCGTGGGTGATCCGAATTTTTTATCGATACAAACATTGCGTCCCTTGGGCCCGAGCGTCACTTTGACGGCTTTGGCCAATTGCTCGACACCGCTTAAAATCGAGCGGCGCGCTTCATCGCTATATTGCAATTGTTTTGCCATGATTCAATTCTCTCCTTTGTTAACGAATAATTGCCAGAATGTCGTCTTCTTTGATGATGAGATAGTTGCTTGCACCAACCGTGATCTCACTGCCGGAATAACGGCCAAAAAGGACGTGGTCATTGACTTTGACTTCGAGCGGTGTGACTTTGCCTTCATCGTCAATGCGGCCTTTGCCGATAGCGACAACTTTACCGCGTTGCTGTTTTTCTTTCGCGGTGTCCGGGATAATAATGCCTCCGGTGGATTTTTCTTCCGCTTCCAAGGGTTCCACTAATACCCGATCCCCCAAAGGTTGAATCTTTGACTTCTCCATTGAACTTCCTCCTCATAATTGTTAGCTCAAAATAGACACAAAATACTTCGCAAATGCCTTTAGCACTCACTATACTTGAGTGCTAGTATTCTACAAAGCGTGGGAATTTTGTCAAGAATGATTTGAGTGGGTAAAGGTAAGGCGAATACCCTGTAGGATTAAATAAGGGTCAATTTTTTGAATTCGGCGGCAATAGGGCTTCATAAATGAAGCATAGCCGCCCGTGGCAATGACCAAGGGCTTCATGCCGTATTTCTTGGAAATAGCCTCTATCACGCGGTCGCAAAGCCCTCCAATACCCACCGAGCAGCCCACGCGAATACTTTCCGCGGTGTCGCGCCCTATCCAATTTTTGGGGTGCTGGAGTTTTATTTTAGGCAAAAGAGCTGTTTTTTGAAACAGCGCTTCCAGGGATATTTCAATGCCCGGCGCAATCACGCCTCCCAAATATTCCCCTTTGCGGCTCACCACGTCAAAGGTGATGGCGGTGCCGAAATCGATCACGATGATTTCTTTTTTATATTGCTCAAAGGCAGCATAGGCGTTTAGAAGGCGGTCCACACCCACTTGTTTAGGATTTTGATAACGGTTGACGATTGGGACAGAAATATCTTTTCCGATAAGAGTGGTTTTAGCGCCTCTTTTTTTAAAATAATTTTTCAGGAAAATGCCTAATTGCGGCACGACACTGGCAATGGCGATTTGAATTCCGGATAAATTTTGGAAATGTTTGGAAAGCGCCCTCTCGATTTTTTTTCTGGACAAGCGGCTTGAAACGGAATAATGCGAAACCCATTTTTTATTTTCATAAAATGCGAAATGGATGCGGGTGTTTCCTACGTCCGCGGCGACGAATTTCATTTTTTTAATCCTTTGATGAGACCGGGTCTGAGTTTTTGAACGTCGCCCGACAGCACGCGTTCCCGCAAACCGCTGTCATGCCTTACCCATAATGCGCCGTCCGGGTCCACGCCTGCGGCCAAACCCTCCAAAACCCTGCCGGGCATATGCACGGCCACGCGGCTGCCGGTGGTTTCGGAAACGTTTTCCCATTCATCCGCCACACGCTCAAATTTTTTCTTGGAAAAGCGTTCGTAGCAATTTTCGATTTCGCGGAGCAAGTTTTGAGCCAGTGCGATGCGGGAGATTTTTTTGCCAGCGATTTGGCGTAA
>JAHFFN010000012.1 GCA_023247915.1 Candidatus Omnitrophota bacterium | reverse complement strand
TTTTGTACTTCTACTAGTTATTGTTTCTACAGCCTATGCTGAATCTCCCAATACCATGATTTACAAAGCCGACAAGGCGCTAGCGGAAAATCCGAATGACGCGAAGGCTTATTACAACCGCGGAACCGCTTATTTAAGTCTGGAGCAGTATGACGCGGCCATCACGAATTTTACCAAGTCCATCTCGCTGGAGCCCAAAGCCCCGGATAGTTATTTCAACCGAGGATTGACTTATCGGCTCCAGAAAAAAAATACAGAAGCACTCGCTGATTTTTCAAAAGCCATCGAGATTTTTGCGGACAACTGGGCTTATTATTATGAGCGTTGCAACGCGCGTATTGTGACGAGTGATTTCGCGGGCGCTGTCGCGGATGGATCGGAAATGGTGCGCCTGGCTCCCAAAGAAGCCAATAGTTACTTTATGAGAGGCCTGGCTAAATATCTCGGCGGCGATCCGGACGCGGGTCTTGCCGATGCCGAAAAAGCACTTGAACTAAAATCCTGGCACCCCGAAGCGCTCCGTCTTAAAACCGAGATTCTTGAAAAGAAGAAGTAATTTTTTCATAAAAGTAGAATTAGGACAGTAAAAGGCGAATCACGCCATTTGAGAAAAAGCGCGCGGCGATTAGCATATTTCAAATGCTATGAAAACCGCGACAAAGAAAATACGTCTTTTTATCAGCTTTGATTTTATAAGAGACAGAGTTTTTAAAGATTTCATCACCGGACAGGTGAAACACTCCGATTCTCCGTTTGAAATCGTCGATACTTCCGCCAAAGACGTGCCTCCCGAAGACGAGTGGATCCGTCACACCGAATCTAAAATTCGGAATTGCGACCAGGTGCTGATCATGGTGGGGCCTAGGACTTACCGAGCTCCCGGTGTATTAAAAGAAGTCGCGCTCGCCAAAAAATGGAATAAGCCCATCACGCAGATAGTGATTTATCGCGCCAATTATTACTGCCGCCCCGTTTTTGGAGTGGGGCCGTTACACCAGTGGGATTGGGAAAATTTAAAAGAACTTTTGGCTTAGACGGTTACTTCTTTCCCATCTGAGCGAAGAAAGTCTCGGCGTTTTTCCGAATCCGATCCTTCGTAAAATCCTGTGTGTGAGTGGCGATCATCCAGTTGTAACCGAACGGATCTTTGAGCGAACCCGCGCGATCTCCCCAGAACATGTCGGTGACCGGCATGACCGAAGTGCCCCCGGCGGCGATGGCTTGTTGGAAGGCCGCGTCGGCGTTAGGAACGTAGATAAAAAAACTGACCGGCGAATTGCCGAGCGTTTCAGCGCTCTTACAATTTTGTCCCGGCATCTCGTCACCCATCATCAAGATGGAGTCGCCGATCTGCATGGTGGCGTGCATAATCCCACGTCCGTCCATGCCCGGAAAAACATCCAATACTTTCGCGCCAAAAGCTTTTTTATAGAAATCAATCGCCTTCTGTGAATCTTTGAACGTAAAACTAGGTGTAACCGAACGGTATCCCTCGGGAATTGGTTTTGTCATGACTTTCTCCTTTTAAATTTGTGATTTCAAGTAATATTATATACCTGAATCCAGCGCCGTCATTGCAAATTCTAAAAAAATCCTTCCAAAGAATTAAATATAATTAATTTTATTTTAACGATTTCTTAAATTACAAATCACTATATTGAAAGTAACTAAAAATCAATTTAATCCAGGAGGCTCATGCCATGAAAAAATCAATCATTGTCTCAAGCTTTTTATCAGTGCTTCTGTCGTTTTCTTCTGCGTGGGCAACGACGGTGACGGTTGATGACAATAGCAAGACAGTCACGATCAATCAAAACCAAACCGTGCCCGTGGTGGATGCGACCCCTGTCATCATTGCTAGAGAAAATAATCCGAAGGAATTTGAAGGGGAAATCATCCAAGTGGATTTACCCGAGCATCAGATCCTGGTGCGCGACGCCGAAGGCAGAGACCGGCGGGTGACGGTGAAACAGGGGATGATCAACAATTACAAAGTCGACGATTATGTCCAAGTTAGTTTGATGGAGGATTTAAAAGAAGCCAAGATGATCCATGTGGTTCAGGATGCCTTCCACTTTGAAGGAACCATCGTGGGTGTTGATTCTTCAACTAATCACATCGTCGTGCGTGATAAAACTCAAACGGACAAGACGGTGCTAGTGGCTTCGGGGATGACAGCTTATTTTAAAACCGGAGATCGGGTGCGTATTTACCTGGTTCCCGAATACAAAGAAGCGCGATTTATAAGGATATTCTCATGAGTCCTATTCTTCAGGAGCCATTGCCTTATCTGGAAGATGGGCTATTGCCTCACATTTCATCCAATACTTTGAGTTTTCATTATGGCAAGCATCACAAAGCCTACATTGAAAAGACAAATTATTTGATGAAGGTGCATCATCTGGAAGAATTGCCGTTGGAAGAAGTAATGCGTCGATCCGCCGAACACCCAGACATGAAATCTCTCTTCGAGAATGCCGCTCAAGCGTGGAATCATGCATTTTATTGGAGAAGCATGAAGCCTGGTGGTGGCGGAAAACCTGGCGCGGAAATTTTGAATCTCCTCAAAAGCTCTTTCGAGTCTTTTGAGGAATTCAAAAAACAATTTGAGTCCGTGGCTGTTTCTCATTTTGGCAGCGGCTGGATTTGGCTCGTCAAAGAGAAAAACCAATTAAAAATCGTGTCCGCGCATGACGCGGATAACCCGCTGATTCATCATCAACAGCCTTTGATCGCCTGTGATATTTGGGAGCATGCGTATTATCTGGATTATCAAAATAAAAGAGCGGAATACGTGAAAGTATTTCTGACTCATCTGGTGAACTGGGACTTTGCGGAAAATCAATTGTATTTTTGCCATGACTCGTTAAGTTCGTTGGGGGTATAATAAACCCATCGAATTTAGCAAAGATCAACAGGAGGTTTCAGTCATGGGTTTGCATCTGGGAACGGTGGCACCGGATTTTACGCAGGACTCCAATCAGGGCTCTATTCAATTTCATCAGTACATCGAAGGAAGTTGGGCGGTTTTGTTTTCGCATCCGGCCGATTTTACTCCCGTTTGCACCACGGAGCTGGGACAGGTCGCGAAATTAAAATCCGAATTTGAAAAGCGCGGTGTGAAAGTGATCGCGCTGTCGGTTGACACCGCCGAATCCCACAAAGGATGGATCCCCGACATTAACAGCACGCAAAATTGTCAGGTGAATTTTCCGATTTTGGCCGATCATGATGCCAAAGTGGCGAAACTTTATGACATGGTTCACCCAACTTCTTTGGACAAAATGACGGTGCGAACTGTTTTTATCATTGATGATAAGAAAAAAATCCGTCTTATGATCACGTACCCGGCTTCGACAGGACGAAACTTCAATGAAATCCTGCGTGTGATCGATTCGCTTCAGCTCACGGACAAGCACATGGTTGCGACTCCGGTCGATTGGAAAAAAGGCGACGATGTGGTGATCGCGCCTTCGCTCAAAGATCCGGAAGATCTGAAAAAGCGCTTTCCCAAAGGCTACAAGGAAATCAAACCCTATCTTCGTTTGACGCCTCAACCGTAGTTTTAAAACAACGTGCGAGAAATTATTCCTGCCGCTATCGAAGACTACGCACGTGCTCACACCACGCCTGAAAAAGAACTTCATGCGGAGTTAGTGAAGGCAACCTACGAAAAAACAGAAATCCCGCAGATGCAAACGGGACATCTGGAAGGAACCTTTCTCAAACTGATTGTCACGGCGATAGAAGCCAAGCGCATTTTGGAGATCGGAACTTTCACCGGCTACAGCGCGCTTCGTATGGCTGAAGGCATGCCGCAGGGCGGGGAACTTATCACCTGCGATATTGATGAAAAAGCCACGGCGATCGCCAAAGAGCATTGGAAAAAAAGCCATCACGGAAAAAAAATCAGTCTGAGGCTCGGGTCGGCGCTGGAGACGATCAAAAAGTTAAAAGGACTTTTTGATCTGGTTTTTATCGATGCCGACAAAGAAAATTATTTAAATTATTGGAATGCCTGTGTTCCGAAAGTGCGGCAGGGCGGAATCATTCTCGTCGACAATGTGCTTTGGGGCGGCCAGGTGCTTCATCCCAAGGAAGCCAGTGACAAGGCGATTGCCGCTTTCAATGACGCGGTTTTAAATGACAAGCGTGTTAATCATGTGATGCTCACCATCCGCGACGGTGTCACCATGGCGGTCAAGAAGTGACCGGGGATTCCCCCAAAAAATATTCCCGCACGGTGATTTTTGACGGAGACTGCGGATTTTGTCAGAGATCCATTCGCCTCGGGAAAAAATTGGATTGGTTTAAAAAAATAGAATGGTTGGCAAGGCTAGGCGGCGACACGAAAGAACGTTTTCCGCAATTAAGCGCGGAAGAGACGCAAAATCGCATGGTTTCCATCCGGCCTGACGGAAAAACTTACGGAGGATTTTTTGCCGTAAGAGACATCGCACGTCATTTGCCGCTGACGTTTTTACCCGCTTTATTTCTTTATATTCCCGGAATTTCTTTCTTGGGAGTGCCGGCTTATCGGTGGATCGCTCAAAATCGCCATCGTTTTGGCGGAAAGACCGGCGAAAGCTGTGCCCGCCACTAATTTTTTAATCCCACTCCATTTGGTGTAGAGCCTCTCGAAACGAATCATTGTCTAAAGAAAGCGGCGGCAAATAAAGGCGCGCCGCTTTTCTCACCCACCAGTCGCCGGTTTTATCTTTTTCTTCGGGAGTTGTAAAACGGTAATGATAAAGCACCGCGCGAATCGCGTAGGGCGGGTGATTAGGAAACGGGTTTTTATCCATCTGTTTTAAAATTTCCGCGTCATTGCGCAAAAGTTTATTGATCAAATTGATCAACCACGGGTGATAACGCCAATCGGACATCGCTGCGAACCACATCAGCCAATCCAAACGCCGGTGATAGGGAGCCACGATCGGAGGTTGGCGGTGAATATCCCCGGGCTTGGCCTTGAATTCGTATTCTTTCCACACCGTTTGTTTGGTGATCACATGATCGTCAGTGCCTTCCAAAATGATTTCATCGCGGTTTTTGGTCACACTGCCGAAAGCGCCGTAAGTATTTACCAAATGCAGAGGCTCAAAGCTCGCGTTCATCATCTGATGCGCCGAGAAAAGATTTAACGCCGGGCGAATACTCAGACAAAGGACAACTCCCACAAAAAGCATCAAAATTCTTTTTCTGAATAGTGTTGGCGCTTTCGTCACCGGTAGTTTCACGCGCGTTATTTTGCTTAAAAAAACGTCATCGAAGCAGGAAATGGCGATCACGATGGTCAAATAATTGAGCCAGGACAAATTACCACTTAAAATCAAACAACCTTGAAACACAATGGTGAGAATACCGGCGATCCATCCCAAAGGCCCCGGCACAAAATAAAACCAGGGGATGACGAGTTCGATAAAATGGGTATAAAGCGTTTGAAATTTGAGATATCCGTGCGGTAGGTGATGGAAATGCCAACTCAGCGGATTGGGGATCGGTTGGGTTTCATAATGATAAAACATGCAAGTCAGGTCTCGCCAGCAAGCATCTCCACGCATCTTGATAAGACCCGCGCCAAACATGAGACGAAACAACACCCAGCGCAAAAACCAAACTACACTCGTCGCCGGCTGTACTTCTTCGGAGCCTAAAAAAATCGCCAAGAAACCAGCCTCCAGCGTCATCGTTTCCCAGCCAAAGCTATAAAAGGTTTGACCTACATTCACCACCGACAAATAAAAAAGCCAGAGAAGTGTCCACGCGCTTGCGGAAACGACATTGCCCAGACGCTCAGAGAGGCCGCTGATTACAAAAATCGACAAAGCCACTCCGACCCACACGACACTCCCCACAAACATGTCGGAGGCATTGAACCAAAACAGACTGGGACTGTCCCAAAAGTGAATTTGTTTTAGAAATAAATGAATTGGCAAAAGCCCGTGTTCGCCGATCAGCCCGCGGAACTGCATGGCGGTCGAAAAAAATGCAATCAAGTAAATAAATCCCAACGTTTTTTTAAAATAAGCACGGGTGAGTTGATAGGAAGAGTAGCGGCGTATTTCCATCAAAATCGATTATATTCCAAGCTCGACGTTTTTTATATAGTATACTCAGGTTTCACAGGAGAGAGATATGGCTGGTCACGAAACGCACAACAGTTTTGGCGGGCTTGGAATCGCGCCGGGGATTCTCGATATTCTCGAGACTTTGAAATTTAAAATCCCGACACCGGTGCAGTACAAGGCGATTCCTATCGCGATTGAAGGAAAAGACGTGCTCGGCATCGCTCAGACTGGAACCGGCAAGACACTCGCTTTTGGTATCCCGATGGTTCAGCTTTTGGCGCAAGGCTCGGGGCGCGCCCTGATTTTAGTGCCGACGCGGGAATTGGCGCTTCAAGTGGATGAAACGCTTCGAAAACTAGCCAATCCTTTTAATATTCGCTCCGTCATTGTCATTGGCGGGATGGACATGGAAACGCAAGTCACCCTTCTTAAAAAAGAAAATATCCGTATCGTCATCGCGACACCCGGCCGGCTTTTGGATCACTTTGAACACAAAACATTGAATGGATCCGACATCAAAATGGTGGTGCTGGACGAGGCCGACCGGATGCTCGACATGGGCTTCGCGCCGCAGATTCAACGTTTGGTGAAATACCTGCCGACGGAACGTCAGACCTCACTTTTTTCAGCGACGATGCCCAGCGCAATTTTAAAACTCGCCGAGCTTTATATGAAGCTCCCGATTCAAATCGAAGTGGCACCATCCGGCGCCGCGCCTGAAAAAATCATCCAAGAACTTTTCATTGTCCGCCAGGAAAACAAACTACAACTTCTTGAGAAAATTCTTCATCAGTACCAGGGCAGTGTCTTGATTTTTGCGCGCACAAAAGCCGGCACCGGCAAACTCGCCGAAGCGCTTCGCAAGATGAAGCACACGGCCAATGAACTTCACTCGGATCGCACGCAAGGCCAGCGCCGTCACGCGCTTAATGGATTTAAGACGGGGCTGTATCGCATCCTGGTTGCCACCGACATCGCCGCACGCGGCATCGACGTCAAAGGCATAGAGCTGGTGATCAACTTTGATTTGCCCGATGACAGTGAAAATTATGTGCATCGCATCGGACGCACGGGACGGGCGGGGCATGAAGGACACGCGATTACTTTTGCGATGCCTGACGAAGGCGCCATTATTCGCGATATCGAAAAATTAATGAAAATTTCTTTGAAAGTCAGTAGTCACGCGGAAGTGCCTAGCCGGAAATTCGCGCCCATTAGCTATCAAGATAGCGGTAAAAAAAGAACCGTGTATTTGGACGCTGATCGTCATGCCATTGGCCGGCCTCAATTTCGCGGCTCCAACCAACTGAAGAAATTTAGTAAACCTAATCCCCGCCGAACTGCCTAGTTAGCCAGCGGCTTCCCAGGCGAGTATCGCTTTTTTTCGCTGGAGACCCCAATGATATCCACCCAGTTTGCCATCGGAAGCTAAGACGCGGTGACAAGGAATCAGAAATCCAATCGGGTTTTTTCCGCAGGCGGTTCCGACGGCACGCACGGCTTTGGGAAATCCGGCCTTCCGCGCGACCTGCGCATAATTTGAAACTTTCCCTTTGGGAATTTTAAGAAGCGTTTCCCAGACCTTGAGTTGAAAATCAGTGCCCGTCACGACTAAATCTAGCCGGTGTTTTGAACGTTTTGGCTCGAAGGCGGCCTTGAAATAAGGCCGGGTTTGAGATTCTTTCCGTTTAAAAGTCGCGTTTGGCTCTATTTCCCGTAAGCGGCGTAGAGCTTCACGTTCATTCACCGTGTCCATAAACGAGAGGTGGCAGATCGCCTGGTCAGTGATCCCAATCAGGCATTGGCCAAAGGGCGAGGGGTGTATTCCATAATAAATAGAGGGAATCTCATTCATGGTTGTATGTATTTATTATAACTGATGATGCAGCACTTTTACCACCCGTTTTCCGCTGAAATAGGCTTCCTCCTATTGACATTGGAAGATACCGGAGTTACGCTAAAAGTGAGGGCTTTGTTATGACTATGACAAAGAACGAGATTTCCAAAGTTTTAATTGTCGATGATGACAAAGACTTGCGACGCATCTATTCCCGTTATTTGAGTCATGACGGGTTTAAGGTATTAGAAGCTTCCAATGGCGAACAGGCCTTGTTGGAATTTTGCGAAGAAGAGATCGATGTTATTTTACTGGATATTCGAATGCCCGTAGCCAACGGGCAAGTCTTACTCCCCGCCTTACAGCGATTTCATCCCCAGAGCAAAATCATTGTTTCCAGCTGTTATGATCAGAATGTCCAGAAAGAAATGATAGGGGGCGCCTTCGATTATTTCAATAAAGCCGAAGGGTACAAGGTTTTATTGCCCAAAATTAAAACAGCCATTTCCCAGCAAAAATCCGCCTAAATTAAACTCATAACCTATTTAAATATAATAACTTATGTTTGTATTTAGTCAATGTTAGCCAAGAGTATTAAATAGTCGACTGTATTGACATAAGGCTATTTTAGGGGTAAATTTTAAGTAGGGCATCTCATCATCGCTCATTCATAGGAATCCAAGGTAGTGGAGGCTCTATGGGTATTGTGTTCACAAAAAATGTGTTGGTTGTGGAAGATGATAAGACAGTGTCCAAAGCGCTCAAATGGCGTTTGGAATCTGCGGGATTTTCCGTTTTCACTGAAACTCTTGGTTTAGCCGCTCTGGCTTTTGCCGCGGAGCATCCCCTGGACTTGGTGATTTTAGACATCAAGCTTCCCGATATCAGCGGCCTGGAAGTCTGCGCGCGTTTGCGAAAACTGCATGGGCCTTGGCTACCTATTTTGATGCTGACCGGAATGGATGGCCCGGCGGATCAGGTCAAAGGATTTTCTCGCGGTGCCGACGCTTATCTGACGAAACCTTATAAACCCGCCGAATTTTTGAAGACAATCGAATTACTTTTAGCCTCGGACAAATCCGCCACTCAAGCGCCCGTCGAAAAAACCTATCTTTCCATTGAAGAAGTCGCCAAGCGTTTTGGAGTCAACACCACCACGATTTATCGTTTGGCGCAACGGGGCGTCTTGCCGGGTTTCAAAGTAGGCGTTCAGTGGCGTTTTAACCAGGATTTATTGGATGCTTGGACTGCCGACCAAGTCACCATGGAATGGTTGAAAGCAGAAAACGGCGGGAAAGGAGTGAAAACCGATGGACTCGATAAAAAAAATATTGATCATTGAAGACAACAAAGATATCCGGACGGTGTTGGCTCGTCGCATGAGCAGTCTGGGTTTCGAGACATTGATGGCCGAAGACGGAATTACCGGATTGGAAAAGGCCAGATCCGGATGGCCCGATGTAATCATTCTCGATTTGACTCTGCCGAAAATGTCCGGACAAGAGGTGTGCAAGGCCATCCGCGAAGATCATAACAAAGAATTCGCCCGCATTCCTATTATCATGCTTACCGGAAAAACGGACGAAGTGGATCGCGTGATCGGCATGGTGATCGGCGCCAGTTGTTATCTTACCAAGCCCTATGATCCGAAGGAATTAGTCAGTCTCGTGTTGAAATACGCCGAAGGAGAAGATCATGCCCACCATGGCGTTTGAGTCAACGGTTTACCAATTTAGTTGGTTTGCCGTTCCGACCTTTGTCACCGCGACTCTTGTTTTTTTATTAGGGGTCGCCGTTCTTTTTAGAGAACGCGCCTCCGCGGAGAGCCGTTTTTTTGTTTTGGCCACACTCACCGTCAGCGTGTGGCTCTACGCTTTTTCCTTTATGTATTGTGCGACGCAAAAAACCACGGCATTGGCCTGGGCTCGAGCGGCGTATTTTGGAGTCCCTTTTATTCCTTCGGCGTTCTATCACTTCTCGGTGTCCGTCTTAAAATTAAACGGCAAATGGAAACGTATTGCTCTGGCCAGCTGGGTGGTGTCGGCGCTTTTTGTGTCCAGCATCGTCGGGACGGATCTTTTGATTAAAGACGTTTATCATTACTGGTGGGGTTTTTATCCGCAATACGGTTCGTTCAGCATTCCTTATCTGACTTTCTTTTTCGGAATGATGGGTCTGACTTTTTTCCATTATTGGCGCATGACGCGTCGAGTCGAGTTAGGGACACTGTATCAACGTCGCGCCCAGATGTTTCTTATCGCGTTTTCAATTGTTTATATCGGCTCGGTGGACTATCTGGCCAAATTTGGCATTGGCGTTTATCCGTTTGGTTATCTTCCTGTTTTTTGTTTTCTGATTCTTGCCGCGCGTGTGATTTGGAAATACCGCCTTGTGGATATCACGGCGTCTTTCGCGGCCAACCGGATTCTTGAAACCATGAATGAACCGCTGATTGTTTGCGATGTCAAAGGGTCGATATGTATCGTCAATCAAGCCGCGTGTACCAATTTTGGTTATGACGCCGACACTTTGGTTGGCAATTCCGTAGATCTCTTGGTTGGGAATGAAGCTTTGGAGCGGGCTCATTTCTGGGCCTTTGTTACTTCCGGATATGCCAAAGAAAAAGAATGGATTTTCCGGACGCAGAACAAGGCGCCGGTTTTTGTGAATCTTTCTATTTCAATTCTCAAAGATAAAGAAGGATTGAAGCTCGGTTATGTCATCATCGCGCGCAATGTTACCGAGTATAAACACGTCGCCGAAGAGCTGAAGACGCTCAACGAAAATTTGGAGCGGCGTGTGGAAGAGCGCACCCGGCAGTTGCAAGGCAAGATTGAGGAATTGGAGCAATTGAATGAGGTGATGATGGGTCGCGAGGAACGGGTGCTGGAATTAAAAGAGCAGTTGAATCTTTTACGGGGACAATCCGCCGAGGAGAAACCGTCATGAAAAAAAATGCGACTCGCGTATTGATTATTGAAGACAATGCTAGCTACGCCAAAATGCTGGAAGATTTTTTATTGAGTCAAAAAGATTCGTTCCAGGTAAAAATCGCGGGGAATTTATCCAAGGGGCTGGAACAATTGGATTCAAAAAGCGTCGATGTGGTGATTTTGGATCTGAATTTACCGGACGGCGAGGGGCACGTGGTGGTGGATCGGATTTACCAGCGGGCGCCTTGGGTGCCGATTATTATTTTGAGCGGGGAGGATCCGCGTGAAGGATTTATGATGGAGGCAATGGAAAAAGGCGTGCAAGATTACCTGACGAAGGGTGATTTTAATTTTCAAATCCTCCTGCGTTCCCTGCGCTACGCGATTCTTCGAAAAAAAATGGAAGAAGCTTTGAAGGATGCCAACCGGGCTCTCCGGGAAAAATTGGAAGAGTTTGACCGGTTGAATCAAATCATGATGGATCGTGAAGAGAGAATTCTGGAGCTAAAAAAAGAAGTAAAACGTTTAAAAACGCAATTGTCCGATAACCAAAGCGCGCCGATCACTTAGGGGTATTGTCATGCGGCTAGGAAATTGGGATTTTAAATCGTTCAAATATCCGTGGGTCTTAAAAGAGATCGCGATTTTCGCCGGTCTGGCGGCGATTTATTTTCTGACCGGCAAGCTCAGTCTTCGCCTGGCTTTTTATTATGTGAGCGCGACTCCTATCTGGCCGCCTACAGGCATTGCACTGGCAGCCTTTCTTTTTTTAGGATACCGGATTTGGCCGGCAATTTTTCTCGGTGCTTTTTTAGTCAATGTCACTACGTCCGGTTCTATTCCCGCCTGTCTGGGCGTTGCCGCGGGCAATACGCTGGAAGGACTTCTTGGCGCCTATCTTGTGACTCGATACGCCGCCGGCCGCTTTGCGTTTGAACAACCCAGAAACATTGTTTTTTTCGCGTTGTTAGCCGGCGTCGGGAGCACGATGATTAGCGCGACAATCGGCACCGCGAGTCTTTTTTTCGGCGGTTCTCTGCCTTTGGAAAATTACGCTCAGACATGGCTGACTTGGTGGCTGGGAGATATGGCAGGTGCTTTTACCATTACACCCCTGATTATTCTTTGGGTGGAAAATCCACGTATCGAATGGAATGCCCGGAAATTTCTCGAAGCCGCTTTTTTAAGTATTTCTTTGTCCTTGGTAGCCATGATTGTCTTCTGCGGATTTTTTCCATCGCCGGTTAAAAATTATCCCCTGGAATTTTTGTGTGTGCCGTTTGTGCTGTGGGGAGCGTTCCGTTTCGGCCGTCGCGGCGCCGCGACCATCACGCTATTACTTTTTGCTATCGCGTTGTCAGGAACGTTGCAAGGCTTTGGCCCTTTCGTAAGACACTCCTTTAATGAATCACTTCTTCTTTTACAAGGATTTATCGGTTTTGTCGCGGTGACATCGCTGGTGGTGGCGGCTCTGGTAGCCCTTCGAGAAATCGCGGAGGAAGCGCGCCTGCATTTGAGCAATATCGTCAAATCCTCCGAAGAAGCGATTATCGGAACCACATTGGAAGCCATTGTCATCAGCTGGAATAAAGGCGCTGAGCGCATCTACGGTTATACCGCCTCCGAAATGGTCGGACACTCTTTGAATGCGATCGTTCCTAAGGACCGTTATCATGAAGTCTTGTGGAATATGAACCGAATGGCTCATGGAGAAGCCCTGGTGCAGTTTGAGACCAAGCGTGTCCGCAAAGATGGAGTGGAGATCGATGTCGCCGCGACGATTTCGCCGATTATCGACGATAAAAAAAATGTGATCGGCGCTTCGACGATTGTGCGGGATATCACGGAACGAAAAAAATTGGAAGCGCAGCGTATCGCGCAGGCGCAGGCTTTGGAACAGAGTAATATTCAGCTGGCGCGCCGGGAAAAAATCATGCGAAGCCTGCTAGAAGATCTTCAAGCCTCTAAAAATAAATTAGAAGAACAAAAGCGCTCACTTCAGGAAGCCAATCAACGTCTGGAATCTCTCAGTAAACTCAAAGATGAATTTGTGTCTACGGCCAGCCATGAGCTTCGGACACCGTTGACGGCGATTCGCGAAGGAATCAGCTTGATTCACGATCGTGTGCTGGGGCCGATCAATGACGAGCAGTATGAATTTTTAAGCGCGGTGGATGAAAATATCGACCGGTTGACGGAGCTCATCAACAATATCTTGGATCTGGCGAAAATAGAAGCGGGACGCTTGGTTTTGAGCCGGAAAAAAGTGGCGCTGGAGGATCTCATCCGCTCTTCGGTGGAGAGTTGTAAAACGCTTGCCGGAAAACGCGAGCTTCGCGTGGAAATCGATAAGGTTCCGGAAGTGTTCGTGGACTCCAATCGAGTTTTACAGGTGCTGTGGAATTTATTTTCCAACGCGATCAAATTCACGGACGAGGTAAAAGGTCAGATTATTTTTAAATTAGAAAAAGGAGAGGACGGTTTTGTGACGGTTTCCGTGCGGGATAACGGCGTGGGAATCGCCAAAGAAGATTTGCCCAAGCTTTTTAAGAAATTTTCCCAGGTGGGAGAAAAAATGTTTCACGGGACAGGTCTGGGCCTGGCGCTTTGCAAAGAAATTGTCCAGCTTCATCATGGAGATATTTGGGCGGTGACGGACACCGATCGGGGATCCGAATTTAAATTGACGCTGCCGGTTTATTCGACGGATTTTGTCCTACAAGAATCTTTCGCGGAACACCTGGACATGGCCAAGCGTATTGGTCGTCAAACGATCGGAGTGATTGCTTTTAATGCCTCCAAATTCATTCCGGGACGCCCCGAAGACAGTGCGGCTAGCCGGTCGAAGCGTTTGGAGCAAATGGCGGACTTTTTTAGAAAAAATGTTTACCCCTCTGATACGGTGCTCACCATTGATTCGGAATGGATTTTGGTTTTGGGGATCATTGAGACACAAGGCATTGTTCCCATGATACAGCGACTTTCCCTGGCGCTGGAGGATTGGACAGAAACATTGGCCGACAAACCGGCGGCATTTTCCAATGATTTTGGTTTTTCTATGTATCCGCAGGACGGCGGGGACATCCGGAATTTATTTGAAACGGCAAAAAACTCCATTCATAAATCGGGTAAAGGCCATGTCTAAAAAATACAAAATTTTACTCGTGGATGATGAACCGGGGATCTTGAAAATGGTCACTAAAAGGTTGGAATTTGAAGGTTATGATGTTGCCTGCGCCGTGGACGGCGAAGAGGCTTTGAAAAAAATCAAAACGGAGGATCCGGATTTGATTATCTTGGATATCATGCTGCCCAAAATGGACGGCTACGAGGTGTGCCGGAGATTTAAAGAAGACAGCAGTCATCGCAAGGTGCCGGTGATTTTATTTACGGCGATGGTTCAACAAAAAAATAAACAAATGGGTTTCCAGTGCGGCGCGGACGCGTATGTCTGTAAACCCTTTAGAACGCATGAGCTGTTAGGCAAGATCAAGGAGTTGCTCCCAAAAGAAGGGGGGTGAGAAAGATGTTCCCATCAGTCGTTCTTTTAGCGGATGATGAACCGTTCCTGCAAAAGCTGATCGAGCGCCGGTTAAGAGCCAATGGCTATTTGGTGGTGTTAGCCAATGACGGCGAAGAAGCGTTGAAGCTTGCCCGTGAAAAACACCCGGACGTGATTGTGATGGATGTCATGATGCCGAAGATGTCTGGGGATGATGTCGCCAAGGAGCTTCAGGCCGATTCGAGCACGTCACGTATTCCGATCATATTTCTGACGTGTTTGGTGCGACCGGAGGAGGCGATGGAGGCTCGGTATCACATAGGAAGAAATATGATGTTGCCGAAGCCGCTGGACAGCGGAACGTTATTGTCCATGATTAAGCAGGCAGTTGGCGGATGACGAGAGCGCCCTTGTTCCGTTATAATGGGTTCTCATGGGATCCTCGCCAACTCCTCAAATTCGCTTAGAAAAAAGAGCCGGAAAGTCGGTCACGACTATTTCCGGGCTTCACACCTATGGCTCCGACCGCTTGAACAGCATCGCTAAAAATTTAAAAACCATGCTCGGCGTTGGCGGTACGCTTAAAAACGGCATTATTGAAATCCAAGGCGATAAAACCTCAGAAATTAAATCCTGGTTTTTAAATTCAAAACAAAAAGAGGAATCAAAATGAATAGTCCCAAGATTTTAGCGTTTGCCGGAAGTACGCGCACGGATTCGTTTAATAAAAAACTCGTGAAAGTGGCCGCTCGCGGCGCGGAGGCCGCCGGCGCGAAGGTGACGATTTTGGATTTGAGGGATTTTGCGATGCCGCTTTATGACGGGGATTTGGAAGCCAAAGAGGGCTTGCCGGCCAATGCCGTCAAATTTAAAGAAATTCTTTTGGCGCATCAGGGGCTTTTGATTTCATCACCCGAATACAATAGCTCAATCACGGGTGTTTTAAAAAATGCGATTGATTGGGCTTCGCGTCCGGCGCCGGGCGAAGAGTCTTTGGCTTGCTTTAACAACAAAGTTGCTGCTTTGATGAGCGCTTCTCCGGGGGCGCTAGGAGGACTGCGGGGGCTGGTGCATTTGCGTTCTATTCTGGGGAATATCAAAGTGTTGGTGCTTCCCAATCAAATCGCGGTTTCCAAAGCCGACGAAGCATTTGCGGCGGACGGTTCGTTAAAAGACGCCAAGCAGCAGGCCGCTGTTGAAAATTTGGGTGGCGCTCTTACCAAAATTTTAATCAAACTATAAAATAAACACGGAGGTTCTCATGAAAACAAAAGCGCTCAAGAAAATTTCTTCGAAAAAAGTCACCGTTTTTAAAGTTCGTAATCGCCGTAGCTACGCCGCCATTTGTATGGGCAATCTCTGCGAAGGTTCTTCTCCTAAACAAGCGATCGCCCGTCTGTATCATCCTCTGCGCCGGATGGGGTATGAGCTAGCGAATTAGTTGCGCTATTCCTAGTTTTCTAGTTTAATAGTCGATACCAAGGGAGTCTCTGATTCAGGGTAGACTCCCTTTTTTCTATCCAAAAGGATTTATGGCGCTGATTCTAAAAAAAGTAGATCGTCCCCGCGAGCTGAAGTGGTATCAAGCCAGTTCCATGCTTTATGGAGACTGGGGGACTTCCAAGGCCTATGTGCTCGGACTAGCTTTCGCTATCGCCGGTCACGCCTCTTTGTTTTTCCTTTTTGCGATGAGTGCTTTGACGGCAGTCATCGGCTTTTGCTATGTCATTATTTGCAAAGTTTACCCGGATGGCGGCGGGGTGTATTCGGCGGTTCGTTCGCGCTCGCGGCTTTTGGCGGTGATCGGCGCGCTTCTTTTAATCGCCGATTATGTGGTGACGGCTTCTTTGAGCAGTTTGGACGCTTTTCATTATTTGGGGTGCTCTCATCCGGCGATTTGGGCGATCGGAGCCTTGATTCTTGTGGGCATTATCAATATTGTCGGCCCCACCAAGAGTGGAAATATCGCGACCCTGATTGCCTTTTTTACGATTCTCTGCCTAGCGGTTCTGTGTATCGCGGTTGTTCCTCATTTAAAAGAAGTTCAAATCACCTTGCCGCAAGGATCTATTTTCTCGAATTGGACAAAATTTGTGGGGATTGTGCTGGCGCTTTCGGGTGTGGAGGCCATCGCCAATGTCACGGGTGTGATGGTGGAGCCGGTAAAACGAACCGCTAAAAGAGCCATTTTTCCGGTGTTGATCGAAGTCATTGTGATCACGCTTATCTTGGGTGCGGCGATGAACGCCATGCCGGGACTCACCGGCCATACCGAAGACATGATTCATGCCCTGGGAAGTTATTACATTGCTCCTTGGTTCGGCAAAGTCATCGCGGTTGTTTTGGGACTGCTTTTGCTCTCCGCATGCAATACCGCGATCATGGGGCTGATCAGCATTACCTTTCTCATGTCCAAAGACAAAGAATTGCCCCCGATTTTTTCTGACTTGAACCGTTATGGAATGCCTTGGTTTGGACTCTTTGTGGCGACGGCGGCTCCTATCCTTGTTTTGATTTTTGAACATGACGTGGTGCAATTGGCGGCACTGTATGCCATCGGCGTGGTGGGCGCGATCACGATTAATTTAGGCGCTTGTTGCACCAATATGAAATTAGGCATCAAAAAACCGGAGCGTTGGCTTCTAGGCGCGGCCTCCGTGGTGATGGTGATTGTGGAAGCCACCATTATTTATGAAAAACATCATGCCGTGATTTTCGCGTTGAGTGTATTGGCGGTCGGGCTTTGCGCGCGCAGTATCGCTCAAGGTATCGAGAAAGCCAGAATCCTGGTTCCGAAAGAACTGGCGATCAACGTACTTACTCTCGAAGAAGCTCAAGATCTTATGCCGCTTTATAGCGGGAGCACCCTACTGGCTCTAAAAACGGTGAGTTCGCGACTGGTGGATGAGGCGGTTCTTCATGCCAAAGAGCGGAGTCAAAACGTGGTTTACGCGCTTTTTGTGGAAGAAAAACCTCCGGGATGGGCGTATCCCGTGGAAGTGGAGCCCTCGCATGAGGCGGTGCATATTTTGAAAAAAGCGGAATGGGAATTTAACCGGCGCGGCATGACGATGATTCCGCTTTGGAATTTCGGAAGCAATGCCGCTACTTTGATCGTAAAAACGGCCAATGACTTGAATTTGAGTACGGTGGTGATCGGCACCACCAAGCGCGGAGCAATCGAGCGTTTGGCCAGAGGAGAAATCTTGAAACAGATTGCCGATGGATTGCCTCCGGATAAGAAACTCGTCATTTGTAATACCTGATGTCTTATGGCAAAAAAATCTTGCCCATGGCCTGGAGACGATCCCCTGATGCAGGCCTATCACGACGTCGAATGGGGGACGCCGCTCCGGGACGACAGAAAGCTTTTTGAATTTCTTATTTTAGAAACCATGCAGGCGGGTTTGAGCTGGCGCTGTGTTCTGCATAAGCGGGAAAACTTTAGAAAAGCGTTTCATGGATTTGATCCCGAGAAAGTAGCGCGGTATGGGGCGAAAGATGTCCAGCGCCTCTTAAAAAACGCGGGGATTATCCGTAACCGGCTTAAAATTCAAGCGGCCATCGCCAATGCGCAAGCGTATTTGGCGATACGCAAAAAATATGGATCGTTCGCGAAATATCTGTGGGGTTTTATTGGCGGGAAATCGATCGTGAACCGTCGCAAAACACTCAAAGAATTGCCGCCAACGTCTCCGGAGTCCGACGCGATGAGCAAAGCCATGAAAACGGATGGTTTTAAATTTGTCGGCTCGACGGTGCTTTACGCGCATATGCAGGCTACGGGAATGGTCAATGACCATTTAATTTCTTGCTTTCGACACGCGGAGTGTCGTTGACGGCTTAAAAAATTAGAGTTAATCTTTCTATTGGAGGAGGAAATCCCATGTTTTTTGAAACATCCGAGTATCCATTCACAAAAATTTTAGAAGCTAATTACGAAAAAATCAGACGGGAAATGGAGAGCTTGTCCCCGGAGCTGTTTAAACCCTGGTACGAAAAGGATCTTTATACTAATCTTTGGCTTGTTTACGGGCTTTTTGCCATGGGAAATAAACTCAAAGACAATTGCGCGCGATGCCCGGAGACCGTCAAGATTTTGGAGCAGATCCCGGACATGACCACGGCGGGTTTTTCGATGCTTCTGCCCGGCACCACGATCAAGCCCCACGAAGGATTCACCAAGATGGTCTTAAGATGTCACTTGGGACTGTCGGTGCCTCAGCCGGAAACCTGCGTTTTAAAGGTAAATGGCGTAGAGCGTTCTTGGCAGGAAGGCAAATGCCTGATTTTTGATGACACCATGACGCATGAGGCCTGGAATAAGGGAGACAAGCCGCGCATCGTGCTACTCATTGATTTTAAGAATAAAAAAGCGGCTCAACCGCTTTCTAAAAAAATCGAATTCTCCGTGGTGTCCGCCATCGTCGGAGCCGTGTCACCTTTTATGTACAAATCCGAGAAAAAAGAGAAGGTTAAATAGAGTTTCTCGATAAAAGGAACCGCTTTACTTTAATAATGCATTTTGTCGGGCGGGCTGTTAACATAAAAATATGAAGAAGGTTTGGTCGACCCTACTCCTATTCTTTTGTTTGTGCGCCTCTTTTAGGCTTGGCGCCGAAGTTTTTGATCATCTGCATAACAAAACTTTCACAAAGACCTGTTTATCCAAATCCCTGGCTTTAGCCAAAAAAACAGAGCCCCGTAAAAAACGCAATCTTTCCAAACCTCCACAAACTCCCTTTATTTTTGAAAAGAAACTATCGGGTTTTTCGCCTATTTTTCAAAAAGTTCTACTTTCCAGAGAAATTTTTAATGAAAGAAAAGTCAGCACTCTAGGCCTTCTCCGCTCCCCGCCCTCCGCTTTAGTCTAATTTCTCCTTTTCTTAGATTTCCCATAATTTTTTAAGACCTATTTTTCAATTGGAACAAAGGATTGCATGAAAATAGAATTGTCTTATTTAAAGAATAGAACCAAGCGTTTCCGGAAAAGAGCGCTCCACCGGCTCCGGATTTTTATTCATTATCATTTTTCCAGATCCGAAAAAGAGCCCATTTTTATTATTGCCATGCGACGGACGGGCACGAACTTGCTTTCGAGCTACTCAAACTCGATTCCCGACGTGTCTTTCGCTGGTGAAATATTAAACCGCGACATGTTCTATGGGTTACGGAAAAGATTTATTTCAAAGAAAACAGTTTTGAGGCACATCTTGTATTCAATTTATTATTGCCGAACCCGCATTTGCGGCGCAAAACTCATTCGAATTCACATGCAAAACCATCAACTGGTTCCCGCGGATTTAATCCAATTGTTTCCCAATGCCAGGTTCATCATTCTTTATAGGAAAAATGTTTTAGAACAATACCTTTCTTTAAAAGTCGCCGAGATGACGGATAGCTGGGGCATGACCAATAATTTTAAATTGCCTTCCTCGGTTCCTATTGATCGCGAAGAGTTGGCGGAGTATTGCCAGATGGTGAAGGGCTATTACGAAGGGTTGGTTCAAGACCCTTGCTTGAAGGATCGTTCGATTTTATTGGATTATGAAGAGCTGGCCACGGAAGCGCAGGCTATGTTCGATAGAGTGATATTTCCTTTTTTAGGGTTGCCCAGTACTCCGGTTTCCAGCAGTCTGCAAAAGCAGACGACTAAAAAACCCTCTCAAATCATCAAAAATTATGAGGAAATCAAAGATTTTGACCGTGAATACATTAATTTCGAGAAAGACAAATCAAAAATGAACGGACATTTTCAAATTTCATTTTCCCGAAACGGTCATCACGCTCAGCGCGTCTCTAACGTACCCTCTTCTCTGTCCACACAGCCTTAGACTGATTTGTGTGCCGCTTGCAATGGAAAAAAATTGAGGTTAAAATCCTAAGATATCATCACTTACGGAGAAAAATGCCAATGCGTCGAAATCTGATTTGGGGTTTGGTAGGGGTCTTGTTGTGGGGTTCTTTGGCTTTCGCGGGAGAAAGTGAACTTGTCAAAAAGGCGAGAGCGATGTTGGCCGCCGCACCCAATGATACTCAAGTCATGGTGAAAGCCGCGCAGATTATGTACAAAGAAGGACTGCATGACGAAGCCGTCACGATTTGGCGGGAAGTGATGAAATTAAAGCCGGCGATGGCGGAGCCGCACTTTTTTGTGGGGGTCGCGTTTTTTGACCGCGGGGATACCGCGGAGTCTGTCGTGGAATTTAAAAAAGCGATTGAACTCAAATCTGATTATGATGAAGCGCATTATCACTTAGGAACAACCTATGCCGAGTTGGAAGATCGTGACAATGCCATCCGTGAATACCGCGAGACCATCCGCATCAATCCTTCTTTTCCGGAGGTGAATGATGACTTAGGCCGGTTATTGCTAGACAGCGGTAAAGCCGAGGAAGCGATCAAAGCTTATAAGGAAGAATTGCGCAACAAGCCTGACAATGCCGCGGCTCATTTTGGGTTGGGAACGGCGCTGAAAACCACCGGCAATTATGACGAGGCGATTCGTGAATTTGAAAACTATATTCGTTTAATGCCCAGCCGCGACAGCGAAGAAGAAATTGAGCGTGCCAATCAAATGATTAGTCAGACCCGCAAACAAAAAGAAAAGTCACTCGAGCCTCAGGAATAATGTTCGATGTTTGAATAAAGTCGCTTGAGATTCGCGCGGGCTTCTTGAGACTCAGGGTGTTCCTGGACGATTTTTTCCAGATGTCCCGCCGCTGTTTTAAGATCTCCGGATTTAATCAGAGTAATGGCGAGATTATTTCGCGCTTCCACGTTGGACGGATCGGATTTTAAAATTTTAGAAAAATTTGAAATCGCTTCCGGGTAGCGGCCTTGACTGACAAGTAAGAGTCCCAGATTGTTGAGCGCGGCCGTGTAACTAGGCTGGATTTGCAGCGCCGCCTTATAGTTAGAAATCGCTTCCTCGGTTTTTCCTTCCTCTACCAGAAGTTCAGCGGCATTCAAATAGCTTTGCGCGAAGTCAGGCTTTAGTTTTATCGCTTCGAAAAATTGCTCCAGAGCTTCCGGTTTTTTTCCTTCTTTTTCAAGCACATTGGCCAGATTAAAGTGCGTCTGAGCACTTCCAGGTTCGATGCGGAGTGCTTTTCGGTGGTATTCTTCCGCTCGACTTAGAGCATTTTCTTTTTCAAAGAGCACTCCTAAACTCGTCAGAGCTTCCGTATTTTGAGGATTTAGCTCCAAGGCACGGAAATAATGCGCGGCCGCTTCTTCATATTTTTTTTCGCTCACGAGTGTTTCAGCCAAATTACCATGAGCGGTGTAATTTTTCTCATTGATCGCCAGCGCATGCTGAAAAAGCGTCGCGCTGTTTTTCCAATAACCAGTTTGGAAGTAGGCCAGAGGAATACACGCACCGATAGCCGCGATTGCCAAAGGTCGCACCCATTTTTTTGGGAAGGTTGTTAAAACGGCTATTAAAATTCCCAAAAGAGCCATATAAAGATAGCGATCCGCCGGAACTTCTAAAATCAAAGCAGGGGCTAAACACAGAACAAACCAGCACCAACCAAAAATCGCGAGCGGGTATTTTTTTCTTCGAAGGTATAAAAATAAAGAAATACTAAAAAGCAATGTTGCAGATCCGGCGATTTTCCAGAAAGCGATCGCTTCCGCGGGCACGCGTCCATAAATGGCCAGAGGATAGGGAAAAAGCACTTTTCCCAGATAAAACACGCCAGTGACCATGGCTCGAAAAATCAGCGGGGTGGGATGGATGTAATGAGCCGCTTTGGCTTGCACACTCCACGTGATAAAACAAAAAATTGCTGAAATGGCAAATAAAGGTAAAAGTTTGCGGGATATTTTTTTGTCCAACATTGCCAAAAGAAAAGGCAGGGTAATTAAAGCCGGCTTGGCGCCTAAACTTAAAAAATATAAAAAGCAAATCAAGGCCAGGCGAGTGTTCGGGCGATTTTTAGAAGGGTGTTGATAAAGCCAGACAGTTAAAAGCCCGAAAAGAGCGCTCAGCAAATCTTTGCGCGCGGAAACCCAGGCGACGGATTCCACCTGTACTGGATGAATGGCAAACAGGGCGGCCGCCGCCAAGCTCAACCATGGGTCTTGTGTCCAACGCCGAAGAATATAGAAAACAAGAAGCACATTTGCCGTGTGAAGAAAAAGATTAAGAAGATGATGGATTCCTGGAGTGCTTCCAAAAAATTGAAAGGCCATTAAATGGGACAGCTTGGACACCGGCATCCAATCGTCCTGAGGAAGCAAAGCCCAAAGGATGGAACGCCACCTTAAACCGCTTTGAATCCAGGGATTTTTGGAGATGTAATGAAAGTCGTCGTAATTTAAAAAAGAATGACCGGCCACCTGAGAAAAAACAGCCAAACACAAACCGACAAGAAGGACGATGCTCAAGAAAGGCGTGTTGGAGGGTTGGTTTTGGGATTCGCGTCTCATCGCTAGAAATATTATAGCACTCGTTGTTGTATAATGAATGGCATGAAGCTTTTTAAAATCACCTCGATTTTTTGTTTATTTTTTTCTTTTTCCGTTTTCGCGGAATGCGCCCCATCCATGCCAAAAGCCCTTTTTGTTTCCGTGATTCAGGAGCCGCAGGTTCTTTCCAGCCGTCAGGCAATCACGGAGCTTATTGATTTCGCCAAAAAATCACAAAACAAAGTGCTCTTTGTTCAAATTTACCGGGAAAATAAAGCCTGGTTTCCCTCGAAGGTCGGAGATTCGGAGCCGTATGACACTTGCTTTAAAGCTGTTTCCGAAGATCCCTTGGAGCTTTTAATCAAGAAAGCACATGCCGAGGGCATTCAGGTGCATGCCTGGCTCAATTTAATGAGTTTGAGCGCCAATGAGAACGCCCCGCTTCTTAAAAAATACGGCACCGAAATTTTAACGCGGAATATTCAAGAAAAACACACACTCCAAGATTATAAAATCGACGATCAATATTTTCTCGAACCGGGGGATTTACGAGTGCGGGAAGAATTGGCGACGATGGTAGGGGAAGTGGTCAGTCGTTACCCCAAGTTAGATGGCGTGCAATTTGATTATATCCGTTATCCGGACATGCATCCTTATTATGGGCATACCCCGATGAACGAAAAACGTTTTAAAGAAGCCGCCGGCGTCAAAGTCATCCTCGAAGAAAGCCGTGTCTGGAAACAGTGGAAACGTGATCAAGTCACCGATTTGCTTAAGGAACTCGCCCAGAAAGCGCGTGCGATTCATCCCGGGATTCAAGTTTCCACGACAGGACTGGTGTCGTATGACCGGGCTTATTTTGAAGGGTTTCAAGATTGGAGGTCTTGGCTTCGGCATGGGCCGGTCGATTTTGTGACGCTAATGTGTTACACGAAAGACATCGAACAATTTAAAAGACAGATTCAGGACGCCGAAAGAAGAACCGATGGTTTAAAGCGGGTGAATATCGCCGTGGGCGCCTATTCGCTTCTGGAAACCCCCGACATTTTTAAAAAAGAGTTCAAGCTCTGCGAAGGCTCTGGGGCACGTTCTTGCGTGACCTTTCATTACGGAAGTTTGGTCGAGAACCCGGAACTTGCCCGATAATCGTCTCTGCCCCCAAAACCGAATAGATTTGTACGGCCTGAATTTATCGTGCTATCATAATTAAAACGAGGAGACGACATGGGTTATCAAGGTGGTGGTGGTTTCGGAGCTCCAAAAGAGATGTTTAAGGCAGTTTGCGCCGAATGCAAAAAAGAATGCGAAGTGCCTTTTAAGCCCCGGGAAGATCGCCCGGTTTATTGCAAAGACTGCTTTTCCAAGCACAAGAATAGCGGCCGTTAATTAACTCTCGTTTAAAGGGTCAAGCTTTCTTTATTAAGGAAAGCTTGACCCAGTGCTTTCAGTGGGTAGGTCTTCGAGGAATTTATGGAAAAACGATCCATCCTCATAGCGGACGATGAGCACGAGACGGTATCGGAGCTCGAGCGGCACTTAACGGCGGCCGGGTTTGATATTCAAATCGCACGCGACGGCTACTCCGCGCTGACCAAGGCGCGCGGGATGGCTCCCGACCTTATCCTGTTGGATCTCATGATCGGCGGCCTTCGCGGCGTCGAAGTCAAAAATCGCTTGAACAGCGAATCCGCCACCCTGGACATTCCTGTGATTTTCCTGACCGACAAAGCCACGTCGGATGATAAAATTTTGGGTTTTAATTTGAAAGCCGAAGATGTGGTGGCCAAGCCGCTCAACATCCCGGAACTCATCGCGCGCATCGATTCTTTGTCGCTTCGCCATCGCGAGCGGGATCACGCGCTTGTCACGGACGCGCTGACAGGTCTGGCCAATTACCGAGTATTCAAACGGAGTCTTCTCCAGCTTTTTAATATCGCTCGCCGCTATGAACGTCCTTTTTCTTTGGCGGTGATCGATTTGGATGGATTTAAATCCATCAATGATTTGTACGGCCATTCTTCCGGGGATCGCGCGATTCAGATGCTGGCGCAGTGCATGAAACGCTCCTTCCGCGAGACGGATATTTTGATTCGTTACGGCGGGGACGAATTTGTGACGCTTTTTCCTGAGACGGATGACAAAGAAGCCGCCGAAGGCATTGAACGTTTTCGCGCCAATCTGGCTCAGTTGTCCGTTCCGGTGGATACCAAAACCAATCGCAGTTTATCCGTCAGCATAGGGCTCGCTTCTTTTAATAAAGACATGCACCGGCCGATAGAACTTTTCGAAATGGCCGACAAGCGGATGTACGCCGAAAAAGCGGCTCACAAAGACAAATCTCCGATTCGCGCTCACCCGACAGAGACCCGTTAGTCCCGAGCGATGACACATCTTTTAAACGAAGTTCAGCACTTAGGCCCTTGGGCGCCGGTGGTATTTATTTTGCTGTATGTGGCTGGGACACTGCTTTTTATTCCCACCGGCCTGTTTAGTTTGGCAGCCGGCGCGTTCTTCGGGATCGGGGTGGGATTTATCCTGATTTCCATCGCTTTTCTCATCAGCGCTGTGGGTGGTTTTATGGCGGGGCGTTATTGGTCCCGAGGGTGGATTTTAGAAAAGGCCGCCGCGAATAAAAAAATAAAAGCGTTGGATCACGCGATCGGCGAGGAAGGATGGAAAATTATATTTTTGCTACGCGTTTCTTCCATCCTGCCGTTTATGATTTTAAATTATGGTTTGGGCTTGAGCAAAGCCCGTTTCAAACATTTTTTTATCACCTCTTGGATCGCGATGACGCCGGGGGCATTGTTTCATATTTGGATGGGCGCTTTTTTTGGAAGCATGATTATCCATAAAGGACAAAAAACTCTTACGGAGTGGATTCTTTTGGGAGTCGGACTTTTAGTGAATATCGGAGTCAGTCTTTATCTGGTATTTGTCACCAAAAAAGCGTTGAAAAATGCAGAGTCGCTTTAGCGGTACCGAAATACTGGATCGGGACGATGTTTCCGAGTCGGAGCTTCGCGCGTCTTTCGGTTTCATGCGAATGGTGAATCGTTTTTTTGGCGGGACGCGCGCGGTGTTGGATTATTTTTCCGCGCATTCGCTGCCCTCTAATTTTTCTGTGCTGGATCTTGGTTTTGGCGGTGGGGATATCGCTTACGCGCTTTCTGCGTGGGCAAAAGCTCAAGGGAAACAAGCGGTCATTACCGGCGTCGACATCAATCCTTTCTGTGTGGCATTCGCCAATGAACATTTCAAGGCGCCGTCGCTCCGATACTTTCGAGCCTCCGCGTTTGATCTAGGCTCTCTCGGGGAGTTTGATTACATTATTTCTTCGATGTTTTTTCATCATTTAAACAATGAAGAGATTGTGCGGCTTTTGCGTTTGATGGCCAAACACGCGCGGCGCGGATTTCTCGTGAATGATCTTTATCGCAGTTGGCCTGCTTATGGAGGAGCTGTCGCGTTGGCGCTTCCGACTTTTCAAGGCATTATTCTCAATGACGCGCCGGTATCGGTGAAACGCGCCTTTAAAGAAGAAGATTTTGAGCGCTATCGTGATTTGGCCGCTATTCCGTCGGCTAAAATTTCAAGAAAACCTGTTTTTCGAATCACTCTCAGTCAACATGCCTGAAATAGTGATCCGAGGCGCCGGGATCGCGGGTCAGGTGCTTCATCGCGAACTCAAACGCTCCGGTGTTCATTCCACGCTGTGGGACATCCGTTCTTTCCCTCGTGAAAAAGTCTGCGGAGGCGTTCTTCAGCAGGATAGCTGGGAATATTTAAAATCGCTTTTCGCGTTGCCGGAACCCCTTTGGGTGTCTGGTCTGACGCATTACTGGAGAGCGGAGAAATTAACCTCTTATTCCTTGGTGAAACCGATGGCTTTCTTTCCGCGAATGGCTTTGGACGCGGCGATGGATCGGGAAAATAAATCCGAACCTGAAAAAATTGAGATCCCCAAAAATGCTGTTTTAATTCAAGCGTCGGGTATCCCAAAACGTCCGGGAGACTGGATCGGATTTTCTTCGGAGGCAGTTGTTTCTTCTTTTTCCGATGAGATTCGTATGCACTACGGACGCGGTATTTATTTGGGATTAGTGCCTTTGGAAGCGGGACGGGGACACGCGGCCTTCCTCGTGAAGAAAAATTTTTTTAAAAATCCGGCGGATTTAAAAGAAAGGGTGCAATCGGAGTTGGGAGTCACACTATGCGGCGAATTAAAAGGGACAGGTCAAATCGACTATAACTTTTTTTCCGAAGGAGCGGCGATTGGGGACGCCAAGATGACCACGCATCCTTTTTTGGGGTTTGGCATGAAGCACGCGATTCTTTCGGCGCGTCTTTGTGCCGAATACATTTGCCAGGGACGTCTGGCGGAGTACCCCAGAGCGCACGCGCGTTTGTTTTCGGGGCAACGCTGGGCGAGCCGTTTGGGCGGGCGCTTATTTGATTCGCCTTTTCAAGGGTTCTTAAAACCGGTTTTTCAATCGCCGGTTTTGTTTCGACGTGCTTACCGGTGGATTCACGGCATCCCCTTGTCCTAACGGTTCTGCTTGAAACTTTCCGGAAATCAAAGGTATACTTTATTGAATTTAAACAGGCTCGCCGATCAGGCTTTTTATTTTTTCGAAAAGAATTTCGAGTTTGACGGGTTTAGCAAAAATATTTTCTTCATGGTCTTCTTCGATTTCTTTCTCGGTGCGGAGACCCGTAATAAAAATAATCGGTACATTTTTAACGGCGGATTTTTCGGAGCGGATTTCGGTGGCGACCGCGTCGCCGTCCATCTCGGGCATTTGAACATCCAAGAGAACCAAATCCGGTTTTAGATTGTGGGCGATCCGTAACGCTTCTGTTCCGTTGGAGGCCGTGAGGACTTCATAGCCGCGGGATGTGAGAGCGACTTCTAAAAGATGGCGTGCACCGTGTTCGTCATCGGCGACGAGTATTTTCTTGGGCATAGTCTTATCGTAAGGCCGGGACAGGTTTGTGTCAAATAAACATAGGCGAGGGCATCCGTGAATTATCCCCATCGATCTCAAACAACTCCCTTTTTAGCCGGCGTCGCCATTGACCCGTCTCCGCGCATACGTTTGGAAGACGGATCCAAAGAGCTGACGATGCGAGCCATGGATTTGATTACGCCGATTGGCATGGGTCAGCGCGGACTCATTGTGGCTCCTCCGGGCTCGGGCAAGACCACTTTTTTAAAACATATTTGTCAGGCGGTCGCTAAAAGCTGTCCCAGCATCAAGCTTTATTGTCTTTTGATTGATGAGCGTCCTGAGGAAGTAACGGATTTTAGGCGGAGTGTCACCGCCGAAGTGCGCTGGTCTTCCTCGGATGAGACCTACGAGCATCATATTCGCACCGCCGATGAATTGATGCGTCAAGCGATGCACGAAGCGGGTCTTGGGCAAAATGTGATGATTGTCATTGATTCTCTCACCCGTTTGTCCCGGGTGCATAATGCCGAGAGAAATTCGAGCGGACGCACTCTCTCCGGCGGTGTGGACGCGCGAGCTCTGGAAGTGCCCCGTAAAATTTTTGGATCCGCGAGAAAAATCGAAAACGGAGGCTCTCTCTCAATTTTGGCAACAATTTTGGTGGATACCGGCAGCCGGATGGATCAAGTGATCTTTGAAGAATTTAAAGGCACGGGGAATATGGAAATCGTTCTCTCGCGTGAGATTTCAAGTCAGCGCATTTACCCGGCGATTCATATTTCAAGAAGCGGCACCCGGAAAGAAGAACTTCTCTTGGAGCCGGGAGAGCTTGAGCGAGTGCGAAAGATTCGCCGTGCGCTGGCGGAGCTAGGGACTGTCGAAGCAGCCAAAACCTTGGTCGCTCAACTTGAGAAATATCCGACGAACAAAGAGTGGCTAGCGACTATTCGTTAATCTAAGGAGAATCGATGAAAATAAAAAGTATTTTTCTAATCCCGTTGGCTTTAGGGGTAGGTATTCTCTCGGCTCAAGCGGCGGACGCCCCTAATCTTCTAAAAACTTTCGAAGGTAGGGAAGTGAGGATTCTTGTCATGGAGATTAAAAACTCAAGTTCCGAGCCTTCCTTGGATATGAGTCTTATGAAGCAAGAAATTCAAGACGCTTTGAGCGAACGCAAAAGCATTCATTTTAAAAATGTTTCGGATCCTGAAGCCGCGGATCTGGCTGTTGAAACGGATATTCGTGAATACCATTGGTCGGATCATGACCCTGTGGATATGTTGATGGGAGTCAGTAGTGCCGCCATGGACGCGGCTTCGGTGGAAGACTATGCGGAGCTTCACGCGGAGGTGACGGTCACGGATGTGAAAAAGAACAGGGTTCTCTGGAAAGACCGGATACGTTCGGCGATCACCAAAAAGCCGATGTCCAAAATAGAAAGCGTGCCCTTGTTGGCGAAGGCGTTTTCCAAGGATTTCATCAAACAATGTTTCGGTAAAAAATCCCGATAAGAAAGGAATGCCATGAAAAGAACCAATATCTCAACCGGCAGTAAGTGGGAGCCGATTATCGGCTACTCCCGGGCTGTCAAAGTCGGCAGTTACGTGCATGTGTCAGGAACGACGGCAACCACCCCCAGTGGGTTGGTGGGTGCCGGAGATCTATATGCCCAAACCAAGCAAACACTAGTCAACATCGAAGCGGCTCTCAAACAGGCTGGTGCCAGCTTAGAACAGGTGGTTCGGACGCGTTTATACCTTAAAAACATCACCGAATGGGAGAAAGCCGCCAAGGCGCATGGCGAATTCTTTAGCCAAATCCGCCCCGCGACGACTATGGTCGAGGTTTCCAAGCTCATTGACGCCGAAATGTTGATCGAAATCGAGGCAGATGCCTATATTGGGGAGTAGTTTAAGCCTTAAAATGAAATTTTTGTTAATATTTTGATAACACTATTACTTAGTATATCTCGTTAATATGGTATTTGTAACCCATTTAGTCACATAAATAACTAATAAGTGGGATTTTAAGTACAAAAATAGCATTAAATTAAGTATTTTAACCCACTTTAACTTATAAACAGGTTATTCGTTGATTGTGGATAAGGCTATCCGACTCGGAACGCCCTTTTACCGCATGTGTCTATTGATTAGGGTGGAAGCCACCTCCTCAGTGATCAGGGAATTATATTTGACAGAATAACTCATATATGTTATCTTTAGTGCAAGATATATATTACTAAATTAGTATGAATTATCGGAGCCAACAAAATTTATGGATCATTTAGACAAGCTAGAAAACCAATCAATTTTCATTTTAAGGGAAGCCCAGAAAAAATTTAAGAAATTAGCCATGCTCTGGTCTATCGGCAAGGACTCCAATGTCCTTTTATGGCTGGCTCGCAAAGCTTTTTTCGGCCATGTGCCGATTCCGCTGGTGCACATTGATACTAGCTATAAAATTCCCGAGATGATCGAATTTCGTGACCGCTATGCCAAAGAATGGAATCTGAATCTTATCGTCGGCCAAAACAAAAAAGCGTTGGCGGAGGGCATGAATCACACGCTGGGTCGCATCAATTGTTGCACGGCGCTTAAGACCAATGGGCTGCATCAGATCATGGAGCAATACGATTACAAAGGATTGATTTTGGGAATTCGCCGTGACGAGGAGTCGACGCGCGCCAAAGAGCGTTATTTTTCTCCGCGCGATAAAAATTTTGAATGGGATTTCAAAGATCAGCCCCCGGAGCTTTGGGATCAGTTTAAAACCAACTTTGACGAGAACACGCATATCCGCATCCATCCGCTTTTGCATTGGACGGAGATCAACGTGTGGGAATACATCCGCCGCGAAAAAATCCCGGTGGTGAGTCTTTATTTTTCCAAAAATGGAAAACGCTATCGCAGTCTCGGTTGCGCACCTTGCACGGCGGCGATTGATTCACCGGCGTCCAATGTCGATGAGATCATCGCCGAACTTCGGATGGGCAAGACTTCTGAGCGTGCTGGTCGCGCTCAAGACCAGGAAGACACGTACGCGATGCAAAAGCTTAGAGTGAAGGGGTACATGTAATGCCAACTTTATCAGAACTCGAACAACTGGCAGGAACCGAAACATTAAAAATTGTCATGGTCGGTCACGTTGATCATGGAAAATCGACGCTGGTCGGACGTCTTTTGCACGCGACCGGTTTTATTCCCGAATCCAAAGTCGACCATATCAAAAAAGTCTGCGAAGATCAGGGCAAGGGTTTTGAATTTGCCTTTTTATTGGACGCGCTTGAGGAAGAACGCGATCAAGGCATCACGATCGATGTGTCCCAGATGTTTTTCAGAACCAAAAAACGCAATTACGTCATTATCGACGCACCCGGCCATAAAGAATTTTTAAAGAACATGATTTCCGGCGCTTCCAACGCGGATGTGGCGTTTCTGATGATCGATGCCGAGGAAGGCATTCAGGAGCAGACCCAGCGTCACGCCTACATTTTGTCCCTTTTAGGGATCAAACAGGTGGCGATCGTGATGAATAAAATGGATTTGGTGGATTACTCGGAAGCGGTGTTTAATTCCACCAAAGAAATTTACAGCAAGTATCTTGCGAGCATCGGCGTCAAAGCGCGCATTTTTATTCCCATTTCCGCCTATCACGGGGAAAATGTGATGACCAAGAGCGGTAAGATGCCTTGGTATGACGGGCCTTCCATCATTGAAGTGCTGGATAATTTCCAGGCACATGATGATCGCTCAAAATTACCGTTTCGTTTTCCGGTGCAGGACGTTTACAAATTTGATAAACGCCGTATCATTGCCGGGCGCGTAGAGACAGGAAAAATTTCGGTGGGAGATGAAATTTTATTTTTACCGTCGGGCAAGAAAACAAAGATCAAAACCATCGAAAAGTGGAATGCCGAACCGCCCAAGAGCGTGGAAGCCGGTACCTCCACCGGCTTTACGATGGAAGAGCAGATTTTTGTCGAACGCGGCGATATCGGATGCGTGCCGGGTCACAAACCGCAGGTGTCGGATCGTTTTCAGGCCAATATTTTCTGGATGGGAAACAAACATTTAGAAAAAGGCGGCAAATATATTTTGAAACTAGGCACTCAGGAAATGGAATGCGTCGTTGAGTCCATTTTGAAAGTCATCAATTCCTCGACGCTTGAGGAGATTTCCAAAAATTCCCATGAAGTCGCTAAAAATGAAGTCGCCGAGATTATTATTTCGACGAAAAAACAAATCGCGTTTGACACTTTTGACGAGATCCCGGAGACGGGGCGTTTTGTGATTGTGCATGACCAGGACGTGCGTGGCGGCGGGATTATTTTAAAAACCGCTCAGGTTCCGACAGGCATGGGGATTTGATGGACATTCAAAAAATAAACACCGAATATGAAAAAGCTTCCGCGGTAGCGTTTCTTCAGTGGGCGCTTAAAAATTTTGGCGCGTCCAAAATCACCGTCGCGTCGTCGTTTGGCGCGGAGGATGTGGTGCTCATCGATATTTTGATGAAGCTTGATCCGTCTGTCCGTATTTTTACGCTCGATACCGGTCGTCTCAACGAAGAAACCTACCAGGTGATGGATCGTATCCGCTCGAAATACAAAATCAATATTGAATCGTATTTTCCCGACCGCCAAAAAGTCGAAGCGCTGGAAAAACAAAAAGGATTTTTTTCATTTCGTGACTCCATCGACAATCGCAAGGAATGCTGTGCGATCCGTAAAGTGGAGCCGCTCCAGCGGGCTTTAAAAGGATTTGAGGCTTGGGTGACCGGTTTAAGGCGCGACCAAGCGGTGACGCGTTCGGGTGTTTCGAAAATCGAAGTGGATGCCGCCAATGGCGGGATTTTTAAATTAAATCCTTTGGCCGACTGGTCGAATGACGATGTGTGGGCGTACATCCGGAAAAATGAAGTTCCTTATAATAAACTTCATGACGCGGGTTATCCGTCGATCGGATGCGAGCCTTGCACGCGAGCTGTGAAGGCGGGCGAGGATATTCGCGCCGGACGCTGGTGGTGGGAAAATCCGGAACACAAAGAATGCGGACTGCATTTACCTAAAAAATGATTTCGATTCCAAAAACTGTTTATGAGGCGATGATTGAGCACGCTAAAAAAGGGTATCCCAACGAAGCGTGCGGGATTACCGGAGGCGCGGCTCCAGAACAGTTGAATCATTTTTTTCCGATGCGAAATGCGGATGAATCCGCCATCAGTTATTTCATGGATCCGCGCGAACAGCTGGAGATTTTTAAAAAAATGCGCTCTCTCTCTGTCGAAATGAACGGTATTTTTCATTCGCATGTGGCCAGTGAGGCGTATCCTTCACAAAAAGATATTCGTTTGGCGTTTTATCCGGAAGTCAGTTATTTAATTGTCTCATTGGCGGATATGAAAAAACCGGTGCTGCGTTCGTTTAAAATAGAGAATGAACAGGTCACAGAGGAGAAAATTAACATTGAGTGAGGCGGATTTTATTAAAATAAAATTGAATGGCAAAGACAATGAAATCAAGGCGGGTCTCAGCGTTTCGGATCTTCTTCTGAAGTGGAAAGTGCGTCCGGAACTGGTGACGGTGGAGCTCAACGAAAATATTTTACAGAAACTCGAATACGATCAAACGGTTTTGAAAGCCGGGGACAATGTGGAATTTGTATTTTATATGGGCGGAGGAATGGTATGACAAAGATAAGCCAAAATGTATTGGAACTGATCGGCAACACACCGATGGTGAAGATTTCCAAAATCGTCGATAAAAATTCGGCGACAATTTTAGCCAAGTTGGAAATGTTGAATCCCGGCGGCAGTGTGAAAGACCGTATCGCGCTCAACATGATTGAAGCCGCCGAGAAAAATGGACTTTTGAAACCCGACTCCGTGATTGTCGAGCCGACCAGCGGCAATACGGGCATTGGTTTGGCGATTGTCGGCGCGGTCAAAGGTTACAAAGTGATTTTGACCATGCCGGAAGGCATGAGTCAGGAGCGCATTCAAATTTTAGAAAGCTTCGGAGCCAAGGTGGTGTTGACTTCCGCCAAAGAAGGCATGGTTGGCGCGGTGGAGAAGGCTAGAGAAATCGTCGCGACCATGAAAGCCGCGTTTATGCCGCAGCAATTCATGAACCCGGACAATCCCGCGATGCATCGCAAGACAACGGCGAAAGAAATTTTGCGCGACACCGACGGTCAGATTGACGCGTTTGTGGCTGGTGTCGGCACGGGCGGCACGATCACGGGCGTCGGCGAAATTTTAAAGAAACATAATCCTAAAATAAAAGTGATCGCGGTGGAGCCCAAGACTTCCAATGTTCTTTCCGGGGGAAAGCCGGGTCCGCATATGATTCAGGGCATCGGCGCCGGTTTTGTGCCGGAAGTGTTGAATCGTGAAGTGATTGATGAAATTATTGTCGTGGATGACCAGGAAGCGTATCAGACGGCCAAGCGCTTGTCGCGCGAAGAAGGGATTTTTGCGGGTCTTTCCGCGGGCGCGGCGTGTTTTGGAGCCATGAAAGTCGCCAAACAATTGGGTTCCGGCAAGACCATTGTGACTTTATTCCCCGATTCCGGGGAGCGTTATTTGAGTATTGAGCCTTATTTCAATATTGGCTAGGAAAGGCAAACGGGTTGAAAGAGACCCTTGGAAGTGATAAACTTACGCTTCTTTGCCTCGAAGGGGTGCTAAAAAGCGTTTCGATTTTTAGGGATAAGAATTTTTATAACCTAAGGAAAATAAATGAGTTACGTTAAAGGACTCAAGTGTAGAGAGTGTCATCGGCTTTATCCGACTCAGGCGCTTTATGTCTGCGAATTTTGCTTTGGCTCCTTGGAAGTCGATTATGACTATGACAAGATCAAAAGCCAACTCTCCCGAGAGAAGATAGAGCGGGGTCCTAAGAGCATTTGGCGTTACCGGGATTTGCTTCCGATTGACGGAGAACCGACGGTGGGGCCTCACGCGGGCTTTACTCCTTTAATCAAAGCGGACAATCTCGCCCGTGTGTTGGGAATCAAAGAACTTTATATTAAGGATGATTCGGTTTGTCACCCCACGCTTTCTTTCAAAGACCGTGTTGTGGCCGTAGCGCTTACTAAAGCTAAAGAGCTTGGTTTTAAAACGGTGGCCTGTGCGTCTACCGGTAATTTAGCGGGTTCTGTCAGTGCCCAAAGCGCGCTCGCGGGACTCAATCGTTTTATTTTTATTCCGGCGGATCTGGAATTGGGCAAAGTCGTCGGCGCTTTGATTTACGCGCCGAATCTCGTGGCCGTCGAAGGCAATTATGACGATGTGAATCGTCTCTGCGCGGAAATCGCTTCGCGATACCGCTGGGCGTTTGTGAATATCAATATCCGTCCTTACTATGCCGAAGGTTCCAAAACTTATGGGTATGAAGTGATGGAACAGCTCGGCTGGAAAACACCCAAACACATCGTGGTGCCGGTCGCCAGCGGCTCTCTTTTAGTCAAAATTTGGAAAGCGTTTAATGAATTTAAAAAACTCGGGCTCATTGACGAGGTGGATTCCAAGATTTACGCGGCACAGGCCGAAGGTTGTTCCCCGGTGACGGCTGCTTTCCGGGAAAAAAGTGAAATCATCAAACCCGTCAAACCAAAAACCATCGCCAAGTCCCTGGCGATTGGAAATCCCGCCGATGGTATTTATGCGCTTGACGCGATGAAGCAATCCGGCGGCAGCGCCGAATCCGTGACCGATGAAGAAATTGTGGAAGGCATCAAGCTTTTGGCGCGCACTCAGGGAATTTTTACCGAGACCGCCGGAGGCGTGACGGTCGCGACGACTAAAAAATTAATCGAAAAAGGCGTCATTCCCAAAAATGAATCCTGCGTTATTTGTATCACCGGCAATGGACTCAAAACACAAGAAGCCGTCTCGGATCATATCGGAAAACCCTACCGGATCAAGGCGAGTATGGATTCCTTTGAAAAAACCTTAAGACATGAATCTAAAATCACGGAGGATGTATGGCAGTCAAAGTAAGAATTCCCACGCCGCTACAAAAATTAACCAACAACCAATCCGAAGTGTTGTGCGAAGCTGCGGACATCAACGGAATGCTGGCGCAACTTGAAAAAGCGCATCCCGGCGTCAAAGAACGCTTATGCGACGCGGACGGCAAATTGCGCCGTTTTGTGAATATTTATGTGAATGAAGAAGACATCCGTTTCCTCCAAGGCCAGGAAACAACGTTGAAAGCCGGAGATGATATTTCGATTATTCCCGCCATCGCCGGGGGCGCGCCGAAGAAAACAGAGATCACTAAAAAAAGAGTGATGCTGGTATTTCCTCAAGGGCAGATCAAAGAGCCCGCGGTGTTTATGATGGCCAAGAAATTCGACATCATGCCCAATATCCGCCAAGCGAAAGTCACCGAAACCATCGGCGAGATGATGCTAGAGCTGGAAGGCACCGAACCCAATTTAAAAAAAGGCATCCAGTTTTTGGAATCCCGCGGGATCAAGGTGGAACCGGTGGCCGGAGACAGCGCGCGCTAGCTTCGTGAAGCGATGAAGTTTTTGCGATGGGTTGCCAACCTTTTTCTTTTTTTGATTTTACCGGCGCTTCTTTTTAAAGGCGGTTATTCCGTCACGGATTGGTATTTTCAGATCAAAAAAATTCCCTACCCTTTTGAAACTTTTGGCATCGCTGTCGGAGGGGCTTTATTTTTTTGGATGCTGGGAATCGAGTTTTTCTTGAGTGGTTTTCTGAAACAAAGAAAGGACAACTCCAAAATGAACAAAGCGTTTTTTATTTTCTTCATCGGTTTTTTATTGGCATGGCCTGCTTTGAGTTTTGCCGAAGACGATCAGGCGGCACCGGCTCCTGTTTCAATGAATATTTCGGAAAAATTAGACAAAGTGTTGGAAGAGCTTGATGAAATCAAGGCGGAGCTTCAGGTGATCAAAGTCAGGGCTAGCATGCGGTGAAGTTTTCCACGCGGACGGTTTATGGACTTCGGGCGCTTTTGGTGCTGGCCAGCCGTTTCGGGGAAGGGTCGCTGTCGGTCTCTCAAATCGCCAAAAAAGAAAAAATATCCACTTCCTATCTGGAACAAATTTTAAACGCGCTCAAGAAAAAGGGACTTGTCAAAAGTGTGCGCGGTCCGCGCGGCGGTTATGTGCTGACGAAAAAACCAGCGGAGACGACACTCCAAGATTTGTTTTATGCGCTGGTGGATGAGACCTTGACGGATTTGAGCCGCAAAAAAAACGGGATTTCTTCCGAGGCGGATGAAGTGGCTGTCGGGGATTTTATTTTTTGGAAAAAGTTTCACGCGTCGATTGATACGGGTCTTTCGGAAATGACGCTCAAGGATTTGATTGATGAGGCCAGGCGTTTCAAAAAATCGAAACTAGGCGCGTCCGGTCATACGTTCACTATTTAAATGCCGACTAAATCCGAGCTGAGGCGTCAGATCCGGGAGCTTTTATCGGTGCAGAGCGCAGAGCTTCGCGCGACTAAGAGCGCGGCCATCGCCGAAAAGCTTTTTAAAGAAGCGCGTTTTCAGAGCGCGAAAACGATTTTGTTTTTCGCGGCGACGGAACGGGAAGTGGATACACATCCGATGATTGAGCGCGCGCTAAAGACCGGGAAAAAAGTGGTACTGCCTTTTTCTCGCATGGACACGATCGAGCTTGAGCTCTACGAAATAAAAAGTTTTGAAGGATTGAAACGGAGCGCCTACGGAATCTTGGAGCCTGTTCCGGGCGTGCACACAAAGGTGGAAACAAGCTCGATTGATTTTGTGGTGATTCCAGGGGTCGCGTTTGATCGAGCCGGAAACCGGCTCGGGAATGGAAAAGGATTTTACGACCGTTTTTTAGAAAAAATAAGCCCCAATGTTCCCAGGGTGGCTATCGGGTTTTCGTTCCAAATGGTGGATCAGATTCCTGCCGAGAGTTGGGATATTCGCGTCGAAAAAGTGTTAACGGACTAAAAAATAATGAATGAACTCTTTTTAATGATTTTAATCGCGGTGTTGAGCGGCGGCGCTTTTTTCGCGGTCGGGTATTTTGTGCGTAAATTGTACGCGGAACGCTTGATCCGCACCGCCGAGTCCAAGGCGCGTGAAATTTTAGTGGGCGCCAAGCGTGAAGCCGAGGACGCGGTGAAGCGTACGGAGAAAGACAGCCGCCAGGCGCTGGCCAAAGCCCAATCGGATTTTGAAAACAAAGTCGCTCAAACCAAGCGCGATCTTGAGAATCTCAGCAAAGTGTTGAATCACAAAGAAGAAACGTTTGACCAGCGCAAGGATCTTCTAGAGAAAAAGGAAAAAGAAGCGCTTTTCAAATTGCAGGAAGCGACACAGAAAGAAAAGTCGATTTCCGAGCGGCAGAAAATGCTCGATAAAATTTTAGAGGAAGAGCGGGAAGTATTAAAAAAAATCGCGGCGGTCAATCCGGAAGACGCTAAGAAACAACTTTTAGACCGGATCGAAAAAGAAATCCGGAGTGAAACCAGCCGTTTGATTCATACCATTGAAGAAGAAGCCAAAGAGACGGCTGAGCAAAAAGCTAAAAAAATCCTGAGCCTGGCGATTCAGCGCTGTGCAGCCTCTCATACGGTGGAGGTATCTTCCACTGTTGTGACGCTTCCCAATGAGGAAATGAAAGGCCGTATCATCGGAAAGGACGGCCGGAATATCAAAACATTTGAAACGTTGACCGGCGTCGATCTGGTGATTGATGAAACGCCCAATGTGGTGACGCTGTCGGCATTTGACGGGGTTCGCCGCGAGATCGCCAAACTTTCACTTGAGGAACTCATGCTCGACGGCCGTATTCAGCCGGCACGCATTGAAGAAGTCGTGCAAAAAACCAAACGAAACATGGAAAATGTTTTGAGGGAGCAGGGAGAAAAAGCGCTCGCGGACGCCAATATCACCAATGTGCATCCGGAGCTTGTGAAACTTTTAGGACGTCTGCGTTACCGAACCAGTTACGGACAAAATGTGCTCGATCATTCCTTGGAAGTGGCGTATCTCATGAATGTGATCGCCGGTGAAATGGGGATTGATCCGATTTTAGCCCGTCGCGCGGGGCTCTTGCACGATATAGGAAAAGCCACTAGCCACGAGACCGAAGGACCGCATGCGCTGATTGGCGGGGAATTGGTACGTCGTTACGGCGAACATCCGGATGTGGTGCATGGCGTGGAAGCGCATCATGAAGATATTGAAATGAAATCGGTATGGCCCATGCTCGTGCAGGCGGCCGACGCGGTGAGCGCCGCCAGACCCGGCGCGCGTCGTGAGAGCAGTGAAAATTATATCAAGCGTTTGACCCAGCTTGAAGAAATCGCCGACAAACATCCCGGCGTTGAGAAATCATTCGCGATTCAGGGAGGCCGTGAGATTCGCGTGGTGGTCAGACCCGACCGAATCCCGGAAAATGAACTCTTGGCTTTGGCGCGTGAAATCACCAAAAAGATTGAAAGCACCTTGGATTATCCTGGGCAGATTAAAGTCGTGGTGATTCGTGAAACCCGCGTGGAAGATATCGCTCAGTGATTAAAATTTTAATGATCGGGGATACCTACGGCGACCCGGGCCGGAAGGTGATTGAATTATTCGTCAATAATATGAAACGTAGCGGCGAGGTGGATTTTGTCGTTTGCAACGCCGAAAATTCGGCCGGCGGCGCCGGCATTACCGAAAGCGTGGCCAAGGAACTTTTTCAAAGCGGCTGTGATGTTCTGACCGGCGGCGATCATTTTTTTGATAAGAAAAAAGAAATCGAAGACTTTGTTAAAAAAGAAACGCGCGTCATTCGCCCCTCCAATTTTCCGAAAGGATTGCCCGGCGCCGGTTCCTGCGTGGTGGAATGCAAAGGCATTAAAATCGGTGTGGTTCACGTCGCCGGACAGGTTTTTATGCGCTACCATTTTACGTCCCCTTTTTTAGCGGCGGATGAAGAAATCGAGAAGGTCAAAAAAGCCGGCGCTCAAGTGATTTTAGTCGACATGCATGCCGAGGCCACCAGCGAAAAAATGGCGATTTCGTGGTATCTCGACGGACGCGTGGCGGCGGTCGTAGGAACGCACACGCATATTCAAACCGCGGATGAGCGCGTGTCCGCCAAAGGCACTGCCTGTCTCTCCGATTTAGGAATGACGGGTCCTTATGACTCGGTGATCGGCGCCGAAAAGGGCCCGATTCTCGAAAAATTTTTAACACAGCTGAATACACGAAAAGAAGTGGCTCGCAATGACGTCAAACTTTGCGGCGCGATTATCACGGTAGATCCGCATTCCGGAAAAGCGATCGCGATTGAGCGGGTTCAGAAAAATCTGGAGCCTGCGCATGCCGCTCGTTGAAACAGAAAGAAAAATTCTTTCGGTTTCAGATATTACCAAACAGATTCGATTCACGCTGGAAGATCAGTTTTCAAATCTTTGGGTCGAGGGAGAAATTTCAGGGTTTAAATTTCATACCTCTGGCCACATGTATTTTACTTTGAAAGACGAGACCGCCCAGATTTCCGCCGTGATGTTTCGTCGGGAGAATCTGGCGCTCAAGTTTGAGCCGCAAGACGGACTCAA